>CAJCHO010000069.1 GCA_903970145.1 Mycobacteriaceae bacterium
ACGGTATTGGTCAGCGCCACCCCGGCGGTGATGGCCTTGGCGGTAATCACCACCGTAGCCGATGAGTTCGGATTGAGCATCGCCGAGCAGCTGATAGTGCCGCCGGCTACAAAGGGACCCGCCGGACAGCCCGGCCCGGCCGCCGTGATCGTGCTGATGTTGGACGGCAGGGTATCGAGTAACACCACCGGACCGCTCGTCGGACCGGTTCCGCTGTTGGTCGCCGTGATGGTCCAGGTGATCGTGTCGCCGATATTGTGGGTCGGCGAGTCGACCGTCTTGGTGACCGCGACATTGGGCGCATCGACCATCGTGACCGGCGCGCAGGCCGCGGCGCTAGCACAGGTCGGATTGTCCGGGCCGCTTGGCACAACCGTGTTCGATAGCGACGCTACGGTCGTGGTAGTGGTCGCCGTGACGACTACGGTTGCGCTGGCGCCAGCCGCAAGACCGGCCGGCACGGTACAGGCGAAACTGCCGCCCGCGGTAAAGGGGCCTGCCGGACAGCTCGCTCCGGTTCCGCTGACAGTTATTGTGCTGATGTTGGCTGGCAGGGTATCGGTCAGGGTCACCACCCCGAGAGTTGGGCCATTGCCGTTATTGGTCGCCGTGATGGTCCAGACGATCGAATTGCCAACATTGAGCGTGGCGCGATCGGCGGTTTTGGTGACACTGACCTGCGGGGCGACGACGGTCATGTTCACCGAGCAGGCGCCCGGCATGCAGCTGACGTTGTCGCTGCCGCTGGGTGTCACGCTATTGGTGATCACTCCGGCAACGGTCGTCTTGCCGGTGATCGAGACGCTCGCGCTGGCAGTAGCAGCGAGGCCGGCCGCCACCGTACAGGTGACCGTGGAGCCCGCCGTGTACGGGCCCGCCGGACAGCTTGCGCCGTTACCGGTGACTGTGATTGCGGTGATATTGGCCGGCAGCTTGTCGGCCAGACTCACGACTCCGAGAGTTGTGCCAGTGCCGGTGTTCTTGGCAGTGATGGTCCAGGTCGCAGTGTCGCCGATGTTGTGGGTCGATGAGTCGACCGTCTTTTGCACCTGCACGGTCGTCGCTGCGACCGTGGTGCTGGCACTGCAGTTGCCGCACACCGGACCGTCCAGGCCGCTCGGCGCAACGGTGTTGGTGAGCGTCCCGGCTGCCGGTGCCGTGGCGCTAATGACTACGCTGGCGCTGGCGCCAGGCGCAAAGCCGGCTGCAATGGTGCAGGCAAAGGACGCGCCGGCGCTAAAGGGGCCGGGACAGCTGGCGTTGGTACCGGTCACGCTGATATTGGTAATACCGGCAGGCAGGGTGTCGGTAAGCGTCACCGTGCCCAGGGTTGCGGCGACCGCATTGTTGCGCGCCGTGATGGTCCAGGTCACGGTGTCACCGACCGTGTGGGTCGGCAGATCGACGGACTTGTTGACTACGACCGCCTGGGCCCCGCCATTGGTGAAGGTGCAGGAGATCACATCGCCCGATACCGGCGTCACCACCACACTGGTGCCAATGCCGCTGGCGACCGTCGTGCCGCCACTGATCGAGTTGTTGCAGTTGTAGCTCGACAGGTAGCTCGAGAGGTTGGTGGTGCCCGAGGCCGTTTCGCTAAAGGTGTAGGCGGTGCCCGAAGTCGCGGTGTAGGTGGTACTGGTCACCGAAGTCGCCGTGCCACTGGTCGTCGCGCTCGGACCGCCGTTGCTGATTGCCACCGTGAACTGGTCGGTCGCGATGCTGCGCGTCTGGATCGATTTGGCGACCGACAGGGTCGGTGCCTTGGTGGAATTGGTAAGCGTGCAATTGATGATGTCGCCAAGCGCCGGCGTGAAGCTTTGGCCGACTGCAGTTGGCAGGACGGTTGACGAGGTGGTCGACACATTGGTGCAGGCCAGTGCGGCGTTGTACTGGCCAATGCGACTCGGGCCGGCCGCCATGACTTCATTAATGGTGTAGCTCGTGCCACTGGTGACTAGCGTAGGTGCAGTGCTGCCATTGGTGACGGTGGACCCGGAGCCCGCCGTGGTGGTGCTGGCAAGCGGTGTCGCGCCCTGCAGCAGTTCGACCGTGAACTGGTCGGCATTATTGATCCGGGCGCTACCGAGCGCCTTGGTGATTCCGACTACCGGGGTTACCGGGGTATTGGTGAAAACACAGGCAAAGTTATCCCCATAGACGAGCGGCCCGAGGCGAAAGCTCGTACCGGTTCCGGAGAACGAAGGCGTCCCGGAGGCATAGCTGTTGGTACAGACATAAGTCGTCGCGTAGTTGGTCGCGAGGACCGACGCACTGCCCGCGGCCATGGCTTCGTTGACCGTGACGTAAAAGCCGCCGGCCGTGGTGAGCGCGTTGATCTTGGTGAATGGCCCAAGACCGGTGCCGCTGGTGGTCGCGCTGGCCAGAACGGTATTGGTGCTGGCCGTGATGTTGTAGGCGAACTGATCGCTCGGACTCACCCGCCCGGTGGTGATGATCGTGTTGGCGGTGATATTGCCCCAGCGCACCGCGAACATCGCGCCCTGCAGACCGCCGGCAACTGTCGTCGTCGATATGACGCCGGGCGTCTCGCTAGACCACACGAAGGCGCCGGCATCGGAGTTGCTCGTGCCGGTCTCGGTCGCTGTGTAGCCGCCGTTGGTGATGCTGGGCGTTGGATAATAGGTTCCGGCGATCGGCGCGACCTGATCGATCTGTGTCCACGGCGTCCCGTCGGTCGTGAAGGACAGCGATTCACCGTTGTTGGTCGATTCACCGTCAGTAGCGACGAAGTAATAGATCGCAGGACCGCCGCCGGGCGGCGTGAAGACGATGTTCGAGAAAGTAAAGCCGCCGGTGCCGCCCTTGCTGGTATAGATGATTGGCTTGCCCGGGATTCCGAGGAAGGCGGTATTGCCGACCGCCGCACCGCTCCAGGCCGGCGCCGCCTTGGAGATGTAGGCACCGGCGGTGACAGTCAGAGTAAAGCTCAGGGTCGAGCCGTCCGGGAGGACATAGCTGAAGTTCTGCGGAGTCGTGGTGGTGGCGCTAAAGCCCGTGAAGTCGAGCCAGCAGTAGGTCTGCCAGTCGGCTGGTGCCGCACCCTGGCTGGTCGCAGGCGAGCAGGTGTTGGCCAAGGCGCTCGTGGACAGGCAGAGCGCCACGGCAATCACGCCAAGACAGCGTCGCAGAACGCCTTGAAGCGCCAGCAACCCCGGCAGCAATTTAGCTAGCGAGGCACGCGGATTGCATGGTCTGCCACTACCTGTACGCGCACCCTGCGATGCGCGCCCTGCCCCTGTCATGATGCTCAAATCCTTGGGGGGTACTGGAAACTGCCTGCGTCCCCCCTGTTATCGATGCTGCCTGCCCTCGGTTCATGACCATTTCGAGTCACGCGCATCCACCAAAAGGACTAGTGACCGGGCGCGATTATGCCCGTGTTTCTACCTGTCACAGCATTCGTTTTTTTGCGCTAGTTGTGATAGCGCAACCGCTTTGCAGTGTGAGCGTTCGGCGGGGGTAAAATAGCTCTCCGCACCCAGGCAACTGTTAACTCGGGATTAATAAGTGGGTGCGAATGCGCGGTGTGTTGACACTTGAAATTAGCCGGTGCGCTGCCGGCAGCCGCGAGTGAGCAAGACGTGTCGTGGCCGCTTGCTCAGAGTTCCTTCTCGGGAATCCACGAATCGAACAGTTCCATCTGGAGCCACCGCCAGAAGCCGACCTCAGGCTCGTCCGGATACGCGATCTCCTTGTCGCCGTCGTGCTCGACCCATTCGATGTTGTGCGAGACCGGATTCAAGCGCAGCGTATAGCTCGCCCCCGAATCGAGGCGCCACAAGAGCTGGGTCGCCAGTTCCGGGCTGTCGATGATGATGCCATCCTCGGTATTGCGATAGGCCGAACGGCGATCGAGATTCATCGAGCCGATGAACATCCAGCGTCGGTCGACCACCGCCATCTTGGTGTGCAGTGCGCCGCGCGAAAATCCGAAGGGCCCAAAGCGGCGCCGTTTGGTCACGAGCGTTGGACTTAGCTCGCGGATATCGACCCCGGCCTCGAGCATCTGCCGTCGATAGCGGATGTAGCCGAGCTGCGCGGCGAGTTCGTCGGTGGCCGCCAGCGAGTTGGTGATCACCAGAAGGTGCACACCCTGGGCGCGCGCCTTGCGGATATTTTCCATGCCGCGCTCACCTGGCACGAAGTAGGGCGACGCCATGATCACGTCCGACTTTGCCGTGGCGAGCAAACTCAGCACGTGCTCGGTTACCGTGCCGGCGATGGCATCGTCCATGGCGCCAGCCGCCTTTTGTACCGGATCGGCTACCGCGGTCGCGTTCGCGAAAACGAGATCCCCGAGCTTGCCGGCAACAATCTGCTCGGGAAGTGTTGTCAACCAGCGCAGATCGGGTTCCACCACTTCGTCGATCGGCGCGCGGGTGCTCTCGGTGAGCTCTGCAAAACGCTGCTGGCGCAGGGCGCTCGACAGGCGGCTGTGCACCAGCGAATCGATCGGATACACATAGTCGCTGTTCCAGTAGTGATCAAACTCCGACGACAGGCCACGCACAACCGGGCCGATCGCGAACAGATCCAGATCGACGAAGTTGTTGCTGTCCGCGCGCATGAAATATTCATCGGCCATATTGCGCCCGCCCACTACAGCCGCGGCATTGTCGGCGATAAACATCTTGTTGTGCATGCGATGGTCGACGCGACCGAGCTGGTCCCAGGCGAACAGCAGGCGCGTGAAGTCGCTGCCGCGACCATTGGCAAAGGGATTGAATACCCGCAACTCGACATTCGGATAGGCAGCCAGCCCATCGAGCAGCGTGTCCTCCCCGGCCGTGTACAGGTCATCGATGAGAATGCGCACGCGCACGCCGCGCCGGGCCGCGTCGCGCAGCGCCATCATGAAGAACTTGCCGGTCCGATCCGACTGGAAAAGATAGTACTGAACATCCAGCGTGCGTTGCGCTGCCGCGATCAATTCGATGCGCGTCTGGTAGGCCGCCGATGCCAGCTGCAGCAGCCGGAATCCGGAGCGACCATCCTCGGGCAGCACCGCGGCCGCCATGCCGCCCAGACGAGTGCTCTGATAGTCCGGCAGCTGCAGCGACACTGTCTTGTCGTGCACATCGGGCAGGCTGGCGCAACCTGGCAGGCCAAGCGCAAGTCCAGCGACAACGAGGAGCCGCCCGCAGCTTTGCCAGATCGCAGACGGGAGCACCAGCTCTGGCCGATTCACCGAAACCATGCCGCGATGGTAGACCAAGTCGAGACCATGCTGGCGACGCACAGCGGCCCCGGGTGCAGCGCGCTCAGGACAGCGGCGGCGCGCAGCGCGGCAGCCGCAGGGAGAAGGTGGTCAATCCGCCGCGCCGCGAGGACACCGAGATGCGACCGCCCAACAGGACCGTTGTCAGGCGGTGCACCAGACTCAGGCCGCGACCGGGCCGGGCGGTGTCCATTCCAGCCGCAAACAGGGGATCAAAAAGCTGCGGCAAGGCACTGGGCGCAATGCCCACGCCATCGTCTTCGACCATCAGTACAACCTGGTCGTCGCCAAATACCGAGGCGCGGATCAGGCGCGCCAGGATGTTGATGCGCCCGCGAGCGCGTCCCGCAAAGCCATGGTGAATGCTGTTGACTGTCAGGTGCGTGACGATCTGCTCGATCACGCCAGGAAAGCCATCCAGCGTAACGCCCGGGGCCACGTCGATCGAGATCTCCCAGGGATCGTCGGCAAGGCCGGCGCGCAGTTTGGCCACGCTCTGGTGTACCACGGTCTCAAGGTCGAACTCACGCCGCAGGCCGATGGTTTCGTCAAGCGCCAGCTGCTTGAAATCGCTAACCAGAGCAGCTGCGCGGTCCAGCCCGCGCAGCACCAACTCGGCCGCCGCCTGGTCTTCGGCCAGAAAGCGTTCGACGCGCGCGCGCGACAGTCCGCTGCGACGATAATTCTGCTCGACCTCGGCAATATGATCGAGCAGTGTTGACGCCGCCAATCGCGCGTGGCCCAGCGGCGCATTGAGCTCGTGCGACACACCGGCGATGAGCGATCCGAGCGCAGCGAGTTTTTCGGCGTGCAGCAAGTCGGCCCGTACGCGCTCCAATTCGGCCTTGGCAAGCTCGAGCGCATCGCCAGCGCGTTCGCACTCGCTAACGCACTGGGCAAGCTCGTCTCGAAGCTCTGTATTCAGTTGTGCCTCGCGCACATGCAGCCCTTGCAGATGCGTCGCCACGGCGAAGGAAAGCACAAGCCCGGGAGCTATCACGAAGCCGCAGAAAAGTGCTTCATCGAGAACCGAGATTGGCGATGCGTTACGCTGCGCGAGGGTGGCGGCAAGAACGACGAGCGTTGCGATAAGGAGGGTAAGCGTGGCGCGGCGCCCGAGGACTGCGCCAGCGACGAACACGCAAAGCGGCAGCGCGCACCACATGAAGATCTGCGCGCCGGTTACCCACAGCATGGTCAGGCACACGAGCAGCCAGACGCCGCAGGACAAGAGGGCGAGCGCGCGATTGGTACGCAGATGCGCCAGCTCGAATACAGCAAAGCCGATGAGAACGAGCGCCAATGCGTCAAAGAGGTGCCGCGCCCGATAGGCGTGTGCGCCGGGCGCATGCAAGAGGTCAGCCATGAGCGCGAGCGCCGCGATCAAAAGCATGCCTTGCAGCAGGCGCACTGCAACCACTGGCAGCACCTGTGGCGCCATCGGTCGTCCGGGTGCCGGCGCGCTTACTCGAGCCACCACGACTTCCCCCCAGTGATACGCAACGCGTACCAGGCGCGCTTCACCACGCGCGGCCGGCCCAAGTCGGACCGGCGGCAGGGCGCAATTATTTTTACCGGCGCACCCGCTCGCAGTCCCGCCTGTTATGGACTGCCGGTCGCGCCCTCGTCGATGTCCCAAGCGAAAAGACCACGGGGCGCGCCGCACAAGTGTACCGGCAAACCAGACACCCATGCGCACGCCCTGATGGAGCCGACACCACGGATCCGCCAGACCGCTAGGCCGGAAATTCGGGATGACAGAACGCGCCAGCACGGGATGGCGCTTGTATAATGCAAGCCGATTTCCTGCACGGCGCCGGGCGCGATCCACCTCACCCGGCGGGATTCACTTTCAGTCGTGAAGATGCCGCGAGCCGAGCGTCAGATGGACTCGCGATGCATCGCCGCACGACCATTCGACAACATCCTGTCCCGGATCTTCTGCCACCATGTCAAAGCGCCTATCGCCCCTCGTCACTCTGCTCTACCAAATTTCGCTCATCCTCGCTGGCTTGACCGCACTGGCAGTTGCGCAGGCAACAGAGATCCCCGCACCCCAGGATGTCGCCTATCCGGGGACGCTCGAACTGCATGTCGATGCGACCGATCTGGACCGGGCGATCTTTCGGGTGCACGAACTGATCCCGGTCAGCGGCTCATCGGTCACCCTGCTCTATCCGCAGTGGCTGCCGGGCGAACACGGGCCCAACGGGCCGATCGGACAATTTTCGGGTCTGGTGCTCAGCGCCGGCGGCAAACGGGTGGAATGGCAACGCGATCCACTGAACGTCTACGCCTTCCATGTCGACCTGCCGCCGGGCACGACGATGCTTGATGCCCACTTCGAGTTTCTCTCTCCGGTTGTGCGCAGCGAAGGCAGAATCACGATCACCCACACGATCGTCGGCATCCAGTGGATTCGCCTGGCGCTCTATCCGGCCGGCTACTACGTGCGCCGCATCCCCGTGAGCAGTTACGCGACCCTGCCCGATGGGTGGGAGTTCGGCGGTGCGCTCGAGGTCGCCGGGCGCAGCGGCGGTGAGGTGCACTTCAAGGATACTGACCTCGAAACCCTGTTCGACTCGCCCCTGTTCTCGGGCAAGTACTTCAAGCGCTTTGATCTGGACCCGGGCGCCAAGGTGCCGGTCTTCCTGGACGTGGTGGCCGACAAGCCCGAGAGTCTGGAGGCCAAGCCCGAGGCACTCGCGGCGCATCGGGCACTGGTGCAGCAGGCCTACAAGACCTTCGGCTCGCATCATTACGATCACTATGATTTTCTGCTCGCGATCAGCGACGAATTCAGCGGCATCGGACTCGAGCACCATCAGTCGAGCGAAAACGGCGTACAGCCCGGTTACTTTGTGGACTGGGACAAATCGGAGCCCGGGCGCGATCTGCTGTCGCACGAGTACACCCACTCCTGGAACGGCAAGTTCCGCCGACCCTTTGATCTGTGGACACCCAATAACAACGTCCCCATGCAGGACACCCTCTTGTGGGTCTACGAAGGCCAGACGCAGTACTGGGGCCTGGTACTTGCTGCGCGTTCCGGCCTGTTGAGTGCCGAGCGTGCCCGCGAAGCACTGGCACTTACTGCCGCGGCGATGGATCACCGCAATGGTCGAAGCTGGCGCTCGCTGCAGGACACGACCAATGCGCCTATCGCCGGCGGACGCGAGCGGCTTGCCTGGCTCAGCTGGCAGCGGTCAGCGGACTATTACCCCGAGAGCCAGCTGTTCTGGTTCGAGGCCGACGAGAAGATCCGCGAGCTGTCCAAGGATCGCCGCTCGCTCAACGATTTCGCTAAGCGCTTTTTTGGTCGGAACGACGGCAGCCACGTCACCCTGACTTATACCTTTGAGGACGTCGTCGCCGATCTTACTGCAGTCGAGCCCGGAGTGAACTGGAGCGCCTTCCTGCGCGAGCACCTCGACTCACATGGGCCCGGCGCACCTCTGGACGGCATTACCCGCTCGGGCTGGCACCTGGTATACGGCGACAAGCCAAGCAAGTATGAAAAGGAACAGCTCGAGCGCAGTCACTCCCACGATTTCATCTATTCGCTTGGATTCATCCTCGATCGGGAAGACAAGATCGATACCATCCAGTGGGACAGCCCTGCCTTCAACGCCGGCCTGACGATCGGAGCGCAATTGCTGGCGATCAATGGCCGCAGCTACAAGGGCGAAGCGCTTGAGGACGCCGTGACAGCAGCCAAAACCAGTGGCGCGCCGATCGAGCTGATCTTCAAGAAGGACGACAGCTATCGGACGGTACGCCTCGACTATCACGACGGCCTGAAGTATCCACGGCTCGAGCGCAATCCGGAAGTCATCGACCGACTCGACGACATTTTCGCGGCGCTGCGCTAGCCGGACGATCCCGGAACCCGGGGACGACGGTGCTAGCCGTTTCCGGGATTAGCTATTAGGCTCCCCTTCCTGGGCACATATAGAACTATGTGCATAGCGCCAGACCCGAATTTCCGGCGGTTGCTACAGGAAGTCCACGAGTTGCGGCTGGGGGCGTGAAAATTGTCGGTAGATGGCGATATCGCACTTTCATCGCCACGTAGGCAAGCGCCGCAGTCCATGGCAGTCCAACCGATTGCACTTCGGCAATCAATTGCAGCAGTGGTTGAAGCGACAGGTCCGCCGCCCCATTCGCCCAATTTAATCCTCGAATTCGACCCATTCATATCGCTTGCCGTCCTTGATCTCTTCACTGGCGCCAGGAACGTATCTCCCATGTGTCTTGACTGACGTGCTTGAGAGATCTGTTGATCCTTGAATCCGATTCAAGAATTGAAAATAGATCTCTTGAATTGATTTCGGCAGTTCGGGCTCAAGGCCTTCCATCATTAATCTCAGATTGTACGGCGTTTCCATATGTGGAAATCTTAAAGAACCCGACAACGCCCGCTCTACGAGCGGAGCCAGCTTAGACTGATACGAAAACCGCTCCGATTCAGACGGATCCGCATTTTGAATGTAGCTTTGTAATGCTTGGGCTTCTCGCCGCAGGGCTTTGGGGTCGACTTGAGTCAAGCGCCCATTCGCGTCCTTAAGTATAAGTTTTCTCATTTCGATTTCCTTCACTGGGTGCTCACGGTTCGGTAGTGTCCTAATTTGAATCGGACTTGTTTGCGGGGCTCGGTAGCGACTTACCTTGGTACATCCCCCCAATCTGGAGGGCCTCATTCTTGCCACCGGGAAGGAGATTTGCCTTGGTCAATATGTACTTGGGGAATTTCGTGAGCAGATAGACCTGTTTGAACCACTGGCGAAATTGAGGAAGGGCTTGGTCAGTTGAGATTCGACTTTTCATCGCTGGCGTATCTCGTTGAAAAAGGGAACGACACGCTGTTCGCGCGTCTGGTCGACGTTAAGGCTAAGTACCATGAGTTACGCCGACTGCTGGAAGACCACAATCTGGCATCGGCGGAGAGAATCGCAAAGTTCGGCGCGACGGGATGGGTGAATCAAGAGATTCCTCACGAAAAGGCTGCAGAGGGTGCTGTTGGCGTTGCGCTACAGGGGAGACTTCAATCTCTTGCGAGCGCCCTCGAGGACCGTGTCGGGAAACAGGCACAAGTCTATCGTGATGCTGGCGAGGCACTTGAAGCTGCTGCATTGATTCGATTCAAGAGCGACGTATTTCATTTCCGCGCGCTCGGCGTCAAGGCCGAACTTGTCACTCAACCGTACGGCTAGGCGAGGTCGGTACGTGGACTACTCAAAGTGGGTTATTCACCAGAAGCGAATGGCGACTCGGTGGAGTTTAGGCCTCATCGCTTGCCTGGTCGCCGGCGCCTTTGCTTCGACGAAATGGCAACTGTCGTTCGAATCAGCGTGCGCGATTACCGCATGGATGGCCGCATACGGGTAGGCGATCGCTGCTGAACGGCGACAGGCCGATGCCAGAGAAGTACGACGTGCACGCAGGCTAGATCGTGGACTGGAAGAACTAGCTGCCGGGGACGATGACCGTCCCTTGAGTCCGAGGTCGAGGCCCCGGCGCGGACCCGCAGAAACAGGAAAGTAAGGGCCTCTGCAAGTAATTGATTTTATGGCTCCCCTTCCTGGGCACATATAGAACTATGTGCATAGCGCCAGACCCGAATTTCCGGCGGTTGCCACAGGAAGTCCACGAGTTGCGGCTGGGGGCGTGAAAATTGGGGGCTCAAGCTGCCTTGATTTCCTCCAATAAATCGGGATGCCTGTCCAATACCTTGAGCAGTTTCACGAGCGCCAATGGCGGCTTCGTTTTGCCATTTTCGTACCGAGAAAACGCGTTGACACCGCCACCGAATATTTCTGCCGCCTCACGCTGATCTAGGTGGAGCTTTTTCCGCACGCTGCTAATGAATGACGGATCGACGATTGCCGCGTTCACTTGCTTGTTGAATTCGAGCATCACGGCGCTGGTCCGTACAGATTCGCTCAAGTCGAGAACAGCCTCACCGCACGCTGGGCAATAGTCTCCAGTTACCGCTGGAATGCTCGCTTGTTCGCCTTTATACGTGTAGGGCATGTCACGAGTGTCACGCACCAGTTCCGCTGCTCCGCAATTTGGGCACTTCATGGTCATAGCTCCTTGAACGAAACGATGAGAACATCATCGACAACTGTGAGTTTCAGATATACCCCGCCCACACCAGTAATGGGGTGATATACGTCCAGCCAAATCCTGTGATCAGCGTGCGTCGTCATGCTCTTGTAAAAATCTCCCGACTTCAGAGACAGAATGACTGCGAGAACTCCAGCAAAGTCGAATCCCAAGGCCGCCGCTCCTGCAAGCGCCGATTGCGTCGAGTGAACCTTGCCGGCTTCGACTAGGGCCTTGACGACCGTCAGTTTGCAATGAGGGGTAGCCTTCTCTACAACCAATGCTAACCTAGTGGGTTATATTTGGCAAGTAGGTTAATTTTTGCGTGCCGAAGAGATCGGCATGCGGCCGGTCAAAGGAGGACAGGTGTATTCGAACCCTTACCAAGGGAGGCGAATCCGGAAACGGGTAATCAGGGCTCGTTGTTGGGCCAGCGTGCAAGAGCGGTACGGCGCTTGCAGAGCAGGTCGACCGCCGCCACCGCTCGTCACCTGGTAAGAACATGAAACTCGATAGCATCGGCGACACCATCGGAACCCGCCAGCTTGCTTTAGGAGGAAAGCAACTCACCGTCAAAATCGGGAAGCCGCGCTTGTTCCCGGACCAGCTGGACTATTTTTGTCCCTACTCGATTGAGTTTGAGGGGAGGAATACGATTCGCTATGCGGGAGGCATCGACGCGATACAGGCTCTGCAGTTGTTTATGGGAATGATTGGTGCGGACCTGTCTGCATTAGCGAGGCGGCGCGGATCCGAAATCGCATGGCTCGGAGATGCACCTGTGAAACTGGATTTCCTTGAATCAAGTTCGGACCTAAGTACGGCCAGGGCTTGCTCCGATACCGGACCTCGGCGCGCTGTTCGTGACCGACTACGCGAGCCGTATGAAAACTTGGGCGATTAACCACTTCCGCAGCAACCTTCCAAGTCCGTAGGGCGTTGACCGTGTACTTGGTTCGTCATCGTCGACTCGCTTGGGACAAAGCT
Source organism: Mycobacteriaceae bacterium (assembly GCA_903970145.1). Taxonomy (GTDB): domain Bacteria; phylum Pseudomonadota; class Gammaproteobacteria; order Burkholderiales; family Burkholderiaceae_D; genus CAJCHO01. The sequence continues at coordinate 12,338 of CAJCHO010000069.1, forward strand.
GTGAATCTGCTAGCTAGGGTTTGACAAAGCGCAGGGCGAACTTGTCGCTCACCACCGGACCGCCTGCCGAGATCTGGTCACGCGCATCAGCGGGGTTGCGCAGGAAATCAGACTGCGCTTCAAGCTTGAATCCGGCGGCACCGAGCTCTTCACGCACGACGCTCTCTTCGATGCGGTGCAGGGTCTTTCCTTCGCTGATACCGGTACCGGGCCGCGCCGAGTGATCAACTATCACCAGATGACCGCCGGACTTCAGAGCGGCAAACAGGCGCGCATTCATCTTGGCCCGATCGACGGGCAGATAGGTGATGTCGTGGTAGTTCATGATGATGGTAATGAGATCGAGTTGAACAGCCTGCGGCGGTACCGGATCATCGAATGACCGGGTCACGACGACGAGGTTGGGCTGGGGATGGTCGCTCATCCGCTGCACCAGCGCTGCACCGGGTTTCTGGGTCTGGGCAAACACCACGCCCGAGTCGCCGACGGCGAGCGCGAGCAGCTCGGACGTGTACCCTGCCCCCGCGGCTACGTCCAGAACCCGCATGCCAGGCGCCACGCGGGTAAAGCTCAGAAATTCCTGGGGATGGCGATTCGGATCCTGCTGGCGATCCGCATCGGTGCGAATAGGGTTGGCGATCACGGCCTGATAGCGCGTGCTCAATTGCGCGTCCGTCGCGCCATTGTCAACGGCGCAACCGGAAAACGCGCCGAGAGCTAAACAAGACAGGATCACTGCGCGACCAAGCGACCCGAATGAACTGCGGCACGATAACTGGCTAGCCATGAATTCTCCTGGTTGGGAGCGGATCAATATACACCTCGGCCGTGGGCGCGCGCTTTGGGCACGGGGCCGCGCCGGGTCGTCAATAGTGGGCCAACCGGACACAGCGCAGATAGCTGGCCGGACTTGGCCTCAGTGCATCACGATTAACTCACGATTGGTTGCAGGATTAGTCCAAAGGGGTGAGTTTTTCGATTTTCGGTGTATGCTCCCACTCGGCTTCGGAGTTGCTAATGTGGGCATAATGTTATCGATTCTGACCACTGCCGATATTTTCTGTGCGTTGTGCGCACCTGAAAAAGCGATGAACCCGTTCGCCTGGCGACCGGTCATAGCAGAGTGAACCCCATGATCCTGCGGAGAGAAAATTGCCGAACATAGCATCCCTGCTGAAGGAAGAAATCACCCGCCTGGCGCGCAAGGAACTGCGCAACGAAACTGGCAACCTCAAAAAGTCCTCGTCTCAGTACCGCTCCGAAATTGCTGCCTTGAAGCGCCGCCTTGGCGCCATCGAGAAACTGCTAAGCCGCCTCGAAAAAATCGCGGCCCGTCCCATTGCCGCCGCTGCGGATGACCGGGGCGGGACGCCAATTCGCTTTAGCGCCAAGGGCCTGCGTACGCAGCGCGAACGCCTGGGTCTGTCGGCCGCCAACGCCGGCACGCTCCTCGGTGTCTCGGCGCAGACGGTCTACAACTGGGAAGCCGGTATGACGCGCCCGCGCGAGCAACAGCTTAAGGCCATCGCCGCGCTGCGCGGCATGGGTAAGCGCGAGGTTACAGCGCGCCTGGCCGAGATGGGCTGACGGGGACGCGCTAGACCGCCCCCGGGCGCCGCCGCTCACTAGCTGCGCTGCTCGCCCGAGGCCAGCAGCGCGGCCATCTTCTGGTGTAGGAGATTGACCGCCTTCAGGGGCCGCACCAGGACCTTGAAGTCGATGATCTGTCCGCTGTTGTCCCAGCGTATCAGATCGACTCCGTTGATCATGATCCCATCGACTTCCACCTCGAACTCCAGCACCGCATCGCGCGCGCCGATGACTTCGCGCACATAGGTAAAGCTGTCGTTCGCGAGCACCTGCAAGGCGGCAGCGAGGTAGCGCGTCGTGATCGCGCGGCCAAACTGCGGCGTGTGGACGACCGGGGAGTGGAACACGACTTCCTCGGCCAGCAGGGTCGATAGTCCTGCCGGATTGCGGGAGCGCAGAACTTCATGCCACGTCTGGATCGTATCGATCATGAATTCATCCTGCCCGAGAGGGCCCTGGGCCGGCGCAGCGCGGTCAAGCCCCTGACAGGAGCACGAGGACGAGTCCGATCGCGGCCGGTAGCGCCTGCACCAGAAGGATCTTGCGTGAAGCGGTCAGTCCGCCAAATAGTCCGGCCAAAAGCACACAGGCAAGAAAGAACAGCATAACATCGTGACCCCGATCACCGAGCCAGAGTCCCCAGACAAGACCGGCCGCAAGAAAGCCGTTATAGAGACCCTGATTTGCCGCCAACACCTTCGATTGCGCTGCCGCCTCGGGTGTCAAACCAAAAGCCCTAAGGCCAGCGGGCTTGTCCCACAGGAACATTTCCAGTATCAGAAAGTAGCCATGCAAGAGCGCGACAAGCGCCACGACTATCATGGCCATCAGCGCCACTGGATGCCCTTCTGAAAGCGCTGCTCCCTTAAAGACATAAAGGGCCTGCGGATCACGCCGGTCTAGTGAAAGTGTCCTGCACGCAGCGGGATTGGTGAGCCGCGCACGCCAGCGCGCAGCATTCTGCTGGCCACGCCGATGATGCGCGGCTGATGGCGCGTAAAGGTGGCGAGCAACTGCACCTCGGAATCCGGCGAACCGTCGATCTGCATGAGGATCTCGCGGGTAAGCACGAATTCCTGGGGCGCGCCGTTCCACATGAGGGTGAAGACGATCTCATCGGCCGCCACGCGCGGTTCGAGTCCGCTGTTTGCCGGCTGGTCGGCGCCCGGTTCCTGACGATGGGGATGGGTCGAGCGGGAGAATTTCACGGGGTTTCCTTGGTTGCCGCGAGTCACCATTCGGGACGAGTGGCGTGTCGCGCCTGAAAGCAGCTGACGATGCAGTGTACGCGCAATTTTGGGTTAGCGACAATCGCCGCGACGCCCCTCAGGTCGCGCTATCTGGAGGGTAGCGACTGCGCGCCGCGTCGAGCGCCATCACCAGCTCACGGCGCAGTCCCTGCGGCGCCAGGACCTCGACATCGGCACCGTATTTGAGGACGTCCATCAGCAGTTCGCGGCTGTCGGAAAATGGAAATTCGAGCACATAGCTACCTTCGGCGTCGAAGTCGCCACGCTGGCGTGGATGCCACGATTCGCTGGCCACCCAGCGCGCACGTGACGCACTAAAGCGCAGTCTCGCCCACCGGATCCTGCGGCCGGAAAATATGCCGTAACCGGGACCGAGAACCGCATCCATCGATCGTGCTGACACTTCGCGGGCACGCTTTTCCAGGATATCGACCTCGCGGATCGAGTCGACCGCGAAATTGCGCAGGCCACCCCGCAGATGGCACCAGGCGTCGAGGTACCAATTCTCCCGATAGTGCACGAGCCTTTGCGGGGACACTTCTCGCTCCGTCATCTCCCCCTTGCCGCGTGAGTAGTAGCGGATGATCATCCGCTTGCGTCGCAACAGCGCCGCGCCGACGCGCTCAAAGTGCCGCAGCGAGAGCGTGCGCTTGCCCAGCCCGAAAATAATGACGCGCCGGCGGATCTCTTCGGCGCCATCCTGAGCGGAGCCCATGAGCGCGGTCAGGCGCGTCATCAGCGGCTCGACGTGCGGGGTAAGAATGCCACCGGGGTCGAGATTCGCGAGCAGGTGCTGCATGGTCAGAAGGGCGTGGATTTCGCTGGCGGAAAACCACAGGCCAGGCAGCTCATACTGGCCGCCGGCAGCCGCCGGTGCCCGATCAAAGCGATAACCGCCGGCGCGCCTGTCGTAGACGATCGGGGCATTCAGGCGATTGCGCATGTACTCGAGATCGCGCTTGAGCGTCGCCGGCGAAACTTCGAGAACCTCGAGGAGCTCGGCAAACGTGACGAGCCTGCGCTCCTGGATCAATTGATCAATCCGGTAAAAGCGCTCAGTGCGATCCAAACTGGCCCCCAGAAGAGCTGCAACGCAAGACAGTATCGGACCACCCCGGTCGGAAAACAACCGCAGGGGCCGATCCCAGGCTCACGCCATGAGCCACCGCGAGGTACACCATGCTTGCCTGACCAACCGGAGTCCAACCATGAAACCCCTCGCCCGAATCCTCGCTTCTCTGTTTCGCAGCCCGGCGCTATCTTCCCCACCTCGTGGCTGTCCAGGCAGTCGCTACCGCGACCTCGAGAGTCCTACCTATCTGCGCCGCGGTCTGCGGATTCCGGGTATCGACCCGCAGCCCGGGACCTAGCACCTGCTCGTCGGCTCGCGGCTTGGCGCGGTCAAAACAGATCCGCGGTATTGCCGATCAGGTAGACCAAAAAGCTAGCTCGCGAGCGCTTCGGAAGCTGCGGCGGCAAACGGGAAGCCAGCCGACTCCCAACCGTCGAGCCCGTCACGCAGGGGTCGAGCCTGCTCGAACCCCCGTTCATGCAGGCGACGGGCGGCGAGGGCCGCCGACGCCTCCTCCGGACAGCCGCAATAGAGCACGATGCGGGCGCTCAGTGGCAACTCCTTCAGACTCGCCTCGAGCGCCTCGCCCGCCAGGGCGCGCGCTCCGGGGATGACGCGGGTGTCGGCCGCGCGCACACCGGCCCCGCGCAGATCGACAATCACGGGCGCCTGGCCACTGTCGATCAGCGCCTTGAGTTCCTCCGCCGATATGCGCGCCATGCGCAAACCGCGGCGAAAGGCGAGCCGACGCAGCCAGCGGTAGCCAAGATAGACGATGAACAGGGCGACAACTGCGCACAGGGCGATGCCGGCGAAATAGGTCAGCCGCGCGAGAAGCGGATCGATCTCGGCGCGAAACAGCCAGCCAAGCACGAGGCATGCGCCGATCCACAGGATCGACCCAAGGGCGTTGAGTACCAGAAAAGGGCGCCAGGCGAACTGCATCGAGCCGGCAAGCGGCTGGATGAGTCCGGAGACTCCAGGAAGGAATTTCGAGAACACCAGCGCGCCGGCGCCAAAGCGTTCGAACTGCAGCGTGCTCTGGTTGACGCAAGAGTCCTGGGAAAGCGAGATGCGGCACAGGGATTTCAGAATGCGCGCGCCAAATCGGCGACCCGCGGCGAACCACAGACCGTCAGCCACCATGCAAGCCACGAGTGCGCCGACAAACAGGCCCGCGGCATCCATGCGGCCGGTGGCTGCCAGCGCTCCTGCCACGATCAGGGCCGGAGCCGCCGGCACAGGCAGGCCCATGCGTTCCAGGAAAACATTCAGGAGCACCAGGGCAAGCCCATGCTGCTCAATCAAGCCAAGGGGGGATTCGGTCACGGCTCACTCTGAAAGGTTTGATGCATACTGGGACATCCGAACACAATACTGTGCGATCAAGGGCTTGGGCTCAGGTATCCTGCAATTCCACGCCAAGAATGCGTCAACGCATCGAGCATGTCGGATCCCGTCTTGTTCATCGTCAATCCGGTCTCGGGGAGCGGCTGGGCCCAGTGCCACCTGCCGGAATTCCTAATTGAGGTCGAAAGTCTGGGAGTCAAGACCCGGGTCGTACAAAGCGAGCGCGTAGCGCATGCGATCGAGCTGGCCCGCGCAGCGCCAGGCGAAGGATTCCGGCGGGTCGTCGCCGTCGGGGGCGATGGCACGGTCCACGAAGTAATCAACGGTCTGCTTACCCAGACCGCGGTGCCGGCGCACCAGCTGACGCTCGGCGTAGTCCCGGTCGGCACCGGGAACGATTTTGCGCGCAGCATCGGAGCGCCGCGCGGCTGGCGCCCTGCGCTCGCCCTCGCTCTTCTCGGCGAAGGCCGGCCCTGCGACATGGGGCATGTGCGCTGCATAAGCGCTGCGGGCCAGGTCGGACGCTTTTTTGCCAATATCGCCGGAGCCGGGTTCGATGCCGCGGTGATTGCCGGCTTTGGGGGCCGCGTCGATGGTCGCCTCGCCTATCTGCGCGGAGTGCTTCGCACCTGGGGTAGCTGGCGCAATCCGCTGTTCGAGGTGCGCGGAGGTAATGGGCCGATCTTCGATGATGCCGGCCTGATGGCGCTCTTCGCCCTTGGTCGCTATTTCGGTGGTGGCATGCAGCTCGCACCAAGCGCCCGTCTCGATGACGGCCTTGGCAATGTCGTCATCGTGCGCGCCATGGGTGGAGCGCGCCTCTTGCTTGAATTACCGCGCGTGTTCTCGGGACGGGTCGAGGGCAGCCGCTCGGTGCTCAGCGGACTCGAGCAGGTGATGGACGTAGGGAGCCTGCCTGCATGCCCGGTCGAAGCCGACGGAGAACTTGTCGGCCACACCCCGGCGCGCTTTAGCGTCGTGCCGCGCGCGCTCTCCGCCGTGCGCGGTAAGCACTAAGGTAACGCGGCCAGCGCAGGCCTTGCGCGCGCACGACTCCGGCAGCGCGTCACACGAGTAGGCTGACGCCCTCGCAAAGCGGAGTCAGTCCTCATGTCGTCAATACCATGTGAGCTAGCGGATCAAGAGGGCCTCGCTGTTGCGGCGCGCGAGTGGTGCCAGAACTATCGCCTGCGCTGCGCCCATGCCGGGCTCGATCGCGCGCCTGCCAGCGC
>CAJCHO010000070.1 GCA_903970145.1 Mycobacteriaceae bacterium
GGACTCGGCCGGTTCTTGACGCGATTGCGGCTGGCGAGCCCGCGGACTTCAAAGATCGCCGAATCTCACCGTAGCGGCCTCCGATTTACATTCGTCCAGAGGCGGCGCAAGTTTTCGACGCCGCCAGCCGTCGAGCTAAACATCGTCGTATCGCAAACCAGTAGCTTTCCCGCAAACGTCGCTCGCTGTGACTGCAAAAGCGCGTCGAATGTCGAACGACCCCCTTGGGTAAATGGATGGGGAGGCGCGGACAAATCGATTTTCTGGCGCGCGAGTACCCCCATCCGATCTTTCGAGGGACCGATCCGCTCGAGTTGAGGCAAATGCGCGTGCAGGTTGAAGGATTCAACCCCCTCTAGCAGCCCAAGGTCGTCAAGGCCGCGATCGATTTCGATTGGTTCTGGCCTCCCGTCGGGCAATGCCGCGGGTCGCAGGCCGTAGCGGTTTTCGACGGGTACGCCCAAACCGTCGAGTAAAGAGCGCGCGAAACCGCCGAAGCCCTGGCGGGGCGGAATACCGTGGTCTCCATGGTGGAGATACTCGGCGAGCTGTTGTTGAGCTAGCTCTGCACCCCCCAAGCCGATTCCTTCTCCAATGTCGTGGTGAGGGCACACGAAAATCAGATGGTCCGGATCCTCCAAAAAGCGCCGCACCGCCTGAATTTCAGCGAGCGACGCCACTTGAGCGGTTCGAAAGGAGTCGAAGCTTATGACTACCACCGTGTCCACGTCGGCAAGAAGCCTCTCATCAAGCGGTCGCAACTCTCCAGCTTCGTCGGTGCGCTCAATCTGCGCCACGCGCTGGCCGGTCTGCGCCTCGGACTGTTCAACGAAGGCGTGGAAATTTGGCTTTTGTACGTGATCCAGAAAGCCGGCAATTCCCTGATCGTAGATGTGGGGATCCGACAGGCCTTCGAATTTCGGATAGGACAGCCTGCGCAACTCAAAGACGGCCGGGAACCGATCCTCAATCGTTTCGAGCGGTGCACCAGTCTCCAGGGGACGGCTCCAAGGGAAGTACAGAAGTGAGCGTCGGCTGGGCATTCAATTCCTCCGTTGGGAAAATAATCGCACTTCTCGAGGTCACGCCAGATATGTTTGGCTGGCCGCGCGCCAGGCGCTCTAGCCCAAGCTAAGACGTTTGAACTCCCCCTCACCGCAATTGCCCCGCTTACGCCTCTGGTAGACCAAGCTTGTTGACTTGACGGGGATCTGCTCGTTGTCGGCTAGTCCCATATGTGCCGCGGTGACCGAAAGGTGCGTGCCCAAGTCTTGACGTGACTCCAAATCGCTTTGGCCGGCACTTTCGCTGCGACGCTCGCCTCCAAAACTGCACCGAGAATCACCGAGATCGGTGCTTCATCAATAAGAATCCCGATGTGAGGCTTATAGGCGGCCGGGATCACACCCGATACCAGGGCGTCGCGGAGCACGGCCACCGGGAGCTGAGTCTTGAGACTGACGCTCACCGTGGTTGCTGCTGACTGTAGACCGTTCATTGACCGCGCCTCACGAATTCCGAGAGTCAACCCGAGTGGATTCATGATCCCCTGGAGCCTGGATAACCCCAGCTCTTCAATACTGCCGCGCTCGAGCGAGTTCACGGTCGCGCGAGACAAGCCCGCCACATGTGCGAGGTCGGACTGTGTCAGTCCAAAGGCCTGCCTGCGCTCTCTGATCGAGCGGCCGATTTCCGAAAACTCCATAGATTCAAGATAATCGACCGACGTCAACATGTCAATTATATTCGACAAGCCATCGCGGATATCCGCGACAACGCGAAGGGCCGATTGGGATCAGCTTGGGGATGGGTTCGAAATCGAGGTTTCGCTGAAAAGGGACGGGCTTTGCCCCTCAGTGGATTTGTGGACGTACTTGACTAAATCAGTCGGGTTCTATATAGTTGACTAATCCACTCGGGTATCATTCGGGTAGGGCTAGAGCCGGGGTCTTTTCCTCCGAGGAACCGCCATGCGACTGACCACAAAAGGAAGATTTGCCGTGACCGCGATGGTCGATCTGGCGCTGCGTGAGCACGCCGGACCGGTAACGTTGGCGGGCATCAGCGAGCGTCAGCGCATCTCCCTGTCTTATCTGGAGCAGCTGTTTGGCAAGCTGCGCCGCCACGAGCTCGTTGAAAGCGTCCGCGGCCCCGGCGGCGGGTACTCGCTGGCGCGCCGCATGGCCGACATTTCGGTCGCCGACATCATCTATGCAGTCGATGAGCCGCTTGATGCAACGCAGTGCAAAGGCAAGGAGAACTGCCTTGACGATCATCGCTGCCTGACTCACGACCTGTGGGCCAACCTGAATATTCACATGGTCGAGTACCTCGACTCGGTCACGCTGCACGATCTGGTCTCGCAGCAGCGCGATCGTCTGCGCCGCGCGCAGGAAGACGGCCACATAGGTGTGCTGCGCGACCAGCGCCCGGCGCTTGCCAAGACGGCGCGCGCCCAGGGCGAGACCATCACCAATTCCTGACCACAAGGCTTTATCGTGAAGACTCCCCTGCAGCTGCCGGTCTACATGGATTATTCGGCGACCACGCCGGTTGACCCGCGTGTGGTCGAGAAGATGATTCCCTATCTGTCGACCCAGTTCGGCAATCCGGCCTCGCGCAGTCACGCCTACGGCTGGGATGCCGAGAAGGCCGTCGAGAATGCGCGCGACGAAGTCGCAAAGCTCGTCAATGCCGATCCCCGCGAAATCGTCTGGACCTCGGGTGCGACCGAAGGCAACAATCTGGCCATCAAGGGTGCTGCGCACTTCTACAAGGACAAGGGCCGCCACATCATCACCGTCAAGACCGAGCACAAGGCAGTCCTCGATACGGTGCGTGAACTCGAGCGCGAAGGCTTCGAGGCGACCTATCTGCAACCCAATCCCAATGGCCTGATCACGGTTGACGAGTTACGTGCGGCGCTGCGTCCCGACACGATTCTTGTGTCCGTGATGCTGGTCAACAACGAAATTGGCGTCATCCAGGACATCCCGGCCATCGGCGAGCTGTGTCGCGAGAAAGGCATCATTTTTCATTGCGACGCTGCGCAGGGGACCGGCAAGGTAGCGATTGATCTCGCGAACTGGAAGGTTGACCTGATGACCTTCACGGCCCATAAGACCTACGGTCCCAAGGGCATTGGTGCGCTCTACGTGCGCCGCAAGCCGCGCGTGCGCATCGAATCGCAGATGCACGGTGGCGGCCACGAGCGCGGCCTGCGCTCGGGCACGCTGCCGACCCATCAGATCGTCGGCATGGGCGAAGCCTTCCGGCTGGCGCGCGTCGAGATGGGTGCAGAGATCGAACGGGTGCGCATGTTGCGCGACCGCCTCTGGGCGGGACTGTCGGGGATCGAAGAGGTCTACCTGAACGGCGACCTCGAGCAGCGCGTGCCGCACAACCTGAACGTGAGCTTTAACTACGTAGAGGGCGAATCGCTCATCATGGCAATCAAGGACATTGCCGTCTCGTCCGGTTCAGCCTGTACCTCGGCCTCACTTGAGCCGAGCTATGTGTTGCGCGCGCTCGGGCGCAGCGACGAGCTGGCGCACTCATCGATCCGATTCACCATCGGCCGTTTCACGACCGAGGACGACATCGAATTTGCAGTGGAACTGATCAAGACCCGGATCGCAAAATTGCGCGATCTCTCGCCCCTTTGGGAAATGTACAAGGACGGCATCGATATCAGCAGTATCCAGTGGGCTGCCCACTAAGGAGTTGAACATGGCTTATTCAGAAAAAGTTCTCGACCACTATGAAAACCCGCGCAACGTCGGATCCTTCGACAAGGACGATGAGGCGGTCGGTACCGGCATGGTCGGAGCCCCTGCTTGCGGTGACGTCATGAAGCTGCAGATTCGGGTTGGCGCAGATGGTCGCATCGAGGATGCCCGTTTCAAGACCTACGGCTGTGGTTCGGCGATTGCGTCTTCGTCGCTCGTCACCGAGTGGGTCAAGGGCAAGACGCTCGATGAGGCCTTAACCATCAAGAACACGCACATCGCCGAGGAATTGGCGCTGCCGCCGGTGAAAATCCATTGCTCGATCCTCGCCGAGGATGCGATCAAGGCGGCGGTGACGGACTACAAGACCAAGCACGAGGTCGATGCGCAGAAAAAGGCGGCCTGAGCGCCGCCCTTCGGATCCGCATGAACAACGAGATTTGACCATGGCAATTACACTGACCAACAAGGCTGCCCAGCACGTGACGCGCTACATCGAGCGACGCGGCAAGGGTATGGGCCTGCGCCTGGGCGTGCGCACGACCGGCTGCTCGGGGCTTGCCTACAAGCTTGAATACGTCGATGAAGCCAGTCCCGAGGACCAGGTCTTTGAGAGCAATGGGGTCAAGGTGTTCGTGGATCCCAAGAGTCTTGCCTATATTGACGGCACCGAACTTGACTTCGCCCGAGAAGGCTTGAACGAGGGCTTTCGATTTAACAACCCCAACGTCAAGGACGAGTGTGGCTGCGGCGAGAGTTTTCGGGTCTAGTCGTCACTTGTCTGCCGGGAAAGGCGGCCTGGCCGCCTTTGTCGTTTCATGAGCATCAATCAGTCGCATTTCGAACTGTTTGGCCTTGCTGAGCAGTTCGATGTCGATGCTGCGGACCTGGATGGCGCCTATCGCGCGGTGCAGGGTCGAGTCCATCCGGATCGCTTTGCGGCGAGCGATGCCAGTTCCCAGCGCATCGCCTTGCAGTGGGCCACGCGCGCCAACGAAGCCTATCGCACCTTGCGCGATCCGCTGGCCCGCGCCCTCTACCTGTGTGAGCGCCGTGGCATCGATGTTGCGGTCGAGACCAGCACGCGCATGGATGGCGGATTTCTGGTCCAGCAGATGGAGTGGCGCGAAGCACTTGACGATGCGCGCAGCGCGCGTGACGAGCCGGCCCTTCGCGAACTCGCGCGCAAGGTCGCTTCGCGCCGCGCAGAGGACCTGTCTCGCATCAGGGCGCTTTTTGCTAAAAACGCAGAAACGGCCGAGATTGCCGGCGCCGTGCGCGAATTGATGTTTATCGAGAAGTTCAGTGCGGACGTCGCCGAGAGCTTTGAGATAATGGAAAAACAGTAGCGCAGCCCACGAGAAGCGACATGGCACTCTTGCAGATTTCCGAACCGGGCATGGCGCCGGCGCCGCACCAGAAGCGCCTCGCGGTTGGCATTGATCTTGGCACTACCAATTCTCTCGTTGCGGCGGTTCGCAATGCTGTGCCCGAGGTATTGCCGGATGCCGATGGCCGGGTCCTCTTGCCGTCCGCGGTTCGTTATCTCGCCGGTGGCGCGACGCTGATTGGTCAGACGGCATTGTCGGGGCGCGTCGACGACGCACCCAATACTCTCGTGTCGATCAAGCGCTTCATGGGTCGCGCCCGCGAGGACGTCGAACGTCTATATGGCGGCAAACTGCCCTACGACTTTGTGGCGGCGCCAGGCATGGTACAGATCCGTACCGCCGCCGGCACCAAGAGTCCGGTCGAAGTCTCGGCCGAGATTCTGGCTACATTGCGTCAGCGCGCCGAGGATTCGCTCGGTGATGAACTCGTCGGTGCGGTCATCACGGTACCGGCCTACTTCGATGACGCGCAGCGCCAGGCGACCAAGGACGCGGCGCAACTGGCAGGACTGACGGTGCTGCGCTTACTCAACGAGCCGACTGCCGCTGCGATCGCTTACGGGCTCGATCAGGGCAAGGAAGGGGTGTTCGCCATCTACGATCTGGGTGGGGGCACTTTCGACATTTCGATCCTGCGCCTCTCGCGTGGCGTTTTTGAGGTCCTGGCAACGGGCGGTGACTCGGCGCTCGGTGGCGACGACTTTGACAACCTGCTGGCCCAGCTGGTGGTGCGCGAGTCCGGCGCCGGCGAAATCGATGCTGCACAGTATTCGGGCCTTCTCGTTGCTGCACGCGCGGCCAAGGAGCGCTTAACAGAGGAAGACCAGACCGAAGTGTCCTGGACCCAGGCCGGTATCAAGCGCGCCGTCGTGATGACGCGTTCAGCGTTTGAAGCCGCCTGCATTGCGCTCATTGATCGCACGCTCGCGTCCGCGCGCCGCTGCATGAGAGACGCCAAGCTCACAGCCACTGAAATTGATGGCGTGGTGCTGGTCGGGGGTGCTACGCGCATGCCGATGGTCAGACGCGCGGTAGCCGAGCTGTTCGGGCGAGAAGCGCTGACCAATCTTGATCCCGATGAAGTGGTGGCGCTTGGCGCCGCCATCCAGGCCAATCTTCTGGCTGGCAACCGCAGCGCCGGGGACGACTGGCTACTCCTTGACGTGATTCCGCTGTCACTCGGCGTTGAGACCATGGGCGGTCTCGTCGAAAAGATCATCGCGCGCAACTCGACCATCCCTGTGGCTCGCGCGCAGGAATTCACGACTTTCAAGGACGGGCAGACCGCCATGGCGCTGCATGTCGTTCAGGGCGAGCGTGAACTGGCCAGCGATTGCCGCTCCCTGGCACGCTTCGAGCTACGCGGCATCCCGCCGATGGGCGCCGGCGCCGCACGAATCCGCGTGACCTATCAGGTCGATGCCGATGGTCTGTTGTCAGTCAGCGCACGCGAGACCACCTCGGGGGTGCATGCCGCCATTGACGTCAAACCCTCCTATGGGCTGGCCGAAGAAGATGTCACGCGCATGCTGCGCGAGGGATTTGAAGTCGCTGAGTCCGATATGCGCGTGCGTGCCTTGCGCGAACAGCAGGTGGAGGCGCAGCGCATCATCGAAGCTACCGAGGCGGCACTTGGCAAGGATAGCGAGCTGCTCAACGCCGAGGAGCGCGATCGCATCGAGTGTCTTTCGCGGGAACTGGCGCGCGTGGCTGCCGGCAACGACCATATTCTCATCAAGACTACCCTCGAGGCATTGGCGCGCGGCACCGAGGAATTCGCAGCACGCCGCATGAACCGCGATATCCGCAGCGCCCTCAAGGGCCGGCGCGTCGACGAAATTACCTAGAGGTCGAAGATGTCCAAGATCACCGTGCTGCCGCACGTCGATGTCTGTCCCGAGGGGGCTGTCATCGAGGCGATTGCCGGCAAGAGTATCTGTCGTAATCTCCTCGATAACCATATCGAGATCGAGCACGCCTGCGAGCTCTCGTGCGCCTGCACGACCTGTCACGTGATCGTGCGCGTCGGCTTTGAGACGCTGGCTCCATCCGACGACAATGAAGACGACCTGCTTGACCGGGCCTGGGGCCTCTCGGCCAATTCGCGCCTGTCCTGCCAGGCGATCGTCGGCGCGGCCGACCTGACCATCGAGATCCCGCGTTACACGATCAACCACGCCAAGGAAGAGCACTAGGAGCCGAGATGAAGTGGACCGATGTCAATGAGATCGCGATCGCCCTGACCGAGCTTCACGCCGATATCGATCCCAGGACGGTGCGTTTTACCGATCTGGCGCGCTGGGTCCAGGAGCTTGAAGGCTTTGACGACGACCCCACTCACTGCGGCGAGAAGGTGCTCGAGGCGATCCAGATGGCGTGGATCGACGAGGCCGATTAGGGTCAGCCCGGAATCCATGCGCAGGGCGAGCGAATGCGCGAATTCCATCAGTCAGACTAATTGTATCTGCGCCAAAGCGGAAACTTGGCGCTCGCTGCTGCTGCTACACTGGCGCTCGTCGAGTTGATCGGTGAATCGGGGGACCCATGAGCGTTGCCATTACCGCCCTGTACGCAGCTATTTCTGCGCTTGTGATACTGGTCTTTGCACTGAATGTGATGCGCGCCCGCGGGGTCTACCGGGTCGGTCTTGGGGATGGGGGCAACCCGGACATGCAGCGCGCCATTCGGGTCCACGGTAACGCCATCGAGTACGTGCCCATCGCGCTGATCGTGATGCTGCTATATGAGCTGATGCACGGATCGCCGCTTCTGTTGCACATATCTGGTGTATGCCTGGTGCTAGGCCGGATTGCCCATGCCATCGGCGTCCTTAAATCCAGCGGCACGTCGAGTGGACGTTTCATTGGCATCGTCGGCGCCTTCGTGGCTATCGCCGCACCTTCGATCGGGATCCTGGTCAAGCTTCTGACCGCCGGCTAACCTCATTTCGCGCAGCCGGACGATAGCTTGGCCGTGAGACTGGATCATCCAGTCGCGTTGGAACGACTATGCGCGAATGACCTCCAACTATTGCCGGTCGATCGGTCGGCATTTCATCGGACATCGCTCTTTGCACTGGACGCATCGACCAGTCTTCGAGCAGGCGACGCATTGCATTTGGCGGTAGCCCTGGAGGCGAAGGTGAGAGCCATGGCTACGCTCGACGACGTCCTGGCTGTAAGTGCGAAACGGATGAAGCTCCGCCTTGTACTACAGTGAGACCTGACTTCGAATCCTCCTCGACAGAATTGGCCGAGGCCAAGCAGATGCGGGAGGACCCAAAATCCGGTCTCGACCTACGCGTCAGTTTCAGAGGAGGGCGTCTGCGTGGCTGCGATGTCATCTTGAAACCTCGAACGGGTGGTCGATACGGGCTGGCGTCGGCTAGGCCGGGACGGCGCGAGGCACAGAGGGCGCTTCCTTGATGGGAAGATTGATCAGCGCAGCGAAGACCGCCAGCACGATGTCGGCGTACCACATCCAGTCGAGGTTGCCGTTGTACTTCATCGCAACACCTCCTAGCCACGCCCCAAAAAACGCACCAACCTGATGGGTCAGGATGGTGACGCCAAATAGGGTTGAGAGGTAGCGCACTCCGAAGAACTTGGCGACCAGACCGGCAGTTGTCGGAATCGTCGCAAGCCAGGTGGCGCCGAGTGCCGCCCCGAGAATGTAGAAGGTCAGGGCGACCTTGGGTGCCAGCATGAAGCAGATCAGGATCACAGCGCGCGCGAGATAGATCAGCGCCAGAAGATTCTTGTTGCGATAGCGCGAGGACAGCGCGCCGGCAGCAAGGCTACCGACGATGTTGAAGAGGCCAATCAGACTCAAGGTCCAAGAAGCGACCGATCCTGGCAATCCGCACAGGGCGACTTCACCTGGCAGGTGTACGAGCAGGAAGGCGACGTGAAAGCCGCAGGTAAAAAATCCGGCCTGCAGGAGCAGGTATCCGGGATGCAGCATCGCAAAGCGCAGTTGCCGGCCGAGGCCACCGGTCGCGGGTCCGGTCGGCGCGCTGGGGGCGGGGACATCCCGCGCTACGCGTGGCTTACGCAGTGGCAGCGCCAGCGGGATGGTCAGTAGCGCCGTAGCGCCAAGACTGATCATCGCAGTCACCCAGCCAAAGCTCTCGATGAGCGTCTGGGCCAGACGGCTAAAGACAAACTGGCCGAACGAGCCGCCGGCATTGATGAAGCCAGCCGCGAAGGGACGTCTTTCCGGGGGCAGCCGCTGGGAGCTTGCCCCAATCAGAATCGAGAAGCTGGCAGCGCCCGAGCCCGCCGCAGAGAGCACACCCAATGCCAGGATCGCAGTCAGCGGCGTGCGCACAAAGGGTGTCAGGATCACGCCGACGGCGAGCATGACTGCACCTGCGATGACGACCGGGATCGGGCCCCAGCGATCGGCTGCAGCACCAAACAGCGGCTGCACTGCGCCCCAGACAAACTGACCGATCGCAATCGCGAAACTGATTGTGACGATGCCAAGACCTGAAGCCGTGTTTAATGGCGATATGAACAGGCCGGTCGCCGCGCGGGTGCCAAAGGTCACCATCAGCACGGTAGCTGCCGAGAGCATGACAAACCAGCTGGTGCGATTGGAGTATTGCTCAGTGTTGGTCATGAAGCTCACCGTTGGATAGCAGCGATTGAATACGCGTCTGGGCGTCGTCGATTTCGGCGTGCAGTCGCGCGAGAAATGGTGCACCGAGAGTGGCCTCGAGACTGGATTGGGCGACGCGCCAGGCACGCTTGGCCGAATCGATCGCTGCACTGCCTGCCGGCGTCAAGCTGACGATCCGCTCGCGCTGATCCCGACCCGCAGCAAGGCTGACAAATCCAGCTTCGATCAGGGGGCGCAGATTGCGCGTCAGGGTCGTGCGTTCGAGTCCGGCACGCTCGGCAAGTTGCGAGAGCGGCAGGGCAGTCCCCGAGATATTGCGCAACAGCGAGAATTGGGTCGTCTTCAAACCGCTCTCGGCCAGATGCTGGTCATACAGGCGCGACACCGTGCGCGCGAGGCGGCGGATCTTGAAGCACGAACAGCCGCGTGCGCGCGGGGCGTTGGCGAGGGGTTCGACCGGGCTCGTTCTCGTGTCCATGGCGCCTGCAGGATTGAGTAAGCTCGATTATAGTGTATATGCACGTATTTGAGTTGCACACGAATTAATAGGGGCCAAGATGAGTGAAAACCTGCAGGGTGAGGAAACCAGCGAGGCGAGGCGCGCGCGCTGGATCGCGGAAGCCACGGCACTCGAGGCGCGGCTGGCAGCACCGGGGGTGGCAAGCCGCGAGCAGGTGATGGGCCTCTCCGGGATCGAGTTTTTCAAGTCGGTCAGCGCCGGAGACCTGCCGTCGGTTTATATCGGCCGGCTGCTGGGATTTCTGCCCATCGAGTTCTCGGTCGGACGCGCTGTATTCCAGGGCACCCCGGCTCGCGAGCACTACAATCCGCTCGGCTCAATCCATGGCGGCTATGCCGCTACGCTGCTCGATTCATGCCTTGGTTGTGCAGTACACTCGACGCTGCCAGCGGGACGCGGCTACACGACGCTCGAGTTGAAGATCAACTACATTCGCGGCATGAGCGACAAGACTGGTCCGGTGCGCGCGGAAGGTCAGGTGGTGCACGTTGGTTCGCAAGTGGGTCTTGCTGAAGGCAGGCTCATTGATTCAGCCGGCAAGTTGATCGCGTTTGGCACGACGACCTGCCTCATCTTTGCGCTTTGACAGTTCACTATGCTTAGCGCGCCAGCGGTCGCCATCTCCGAGAGCCAGCGCACCGACTGAGCCTTCACAAGTGTGACATTGTTCATGGTCGTCGCCCAGGCGCCTGCCTACAATCAATCCGTCACGCTTAATCAGAAGGTTTCCGGTGCTTCAGACCATTCGCAATACCCGGCAAATAGACGGTGAGCCACACCGTCAGTGGTACTTCTCGCATCGCCAGGATCTGGTTGTGTGGTTCACCGATGAAGGCGAGCCGCTCGCCTTCCAGCTCGCTTACGGCAAATACAATGACGAGCACTCGATCGCATGGCATCCCGAGCGCGGCTACAGTCACTACTCGGTCGATCATGAAACCCAACCCGGTACGAGCGGCGGCACGCCGCTGCTATATCCGGATGGTCCCTTCGAGCCGTGCGTTGTGATCAAGGAATTTCTGGCCGAGTCGGGCGAGGTCCCGCCCAATATCATCACATTCGTGGTGGACCGACTGCTGGCCTACGACGGACCGATCCGCGAGTAGTCGGGTCGAACTCTGGCGTGCAGGCGGCGCCGGATGCTGGGCTTATCATGGCCCTGGATTGAATCGCCAAATCCCATGAAAATCATCTCGTCGCGCCGTACCTTCCTGCTCAAATTCATTGCCCCGGTGTTGTGGTTCGGATTTCTGGCGGACTTTGGCGCCCAGGCGATTCTGGCTCGCGACGGCCGGCCAGTGTGGCCGGTGCTGATATTTTTAGGCGTTCTGGCCGTTATCGGGCTATGGCAGATGAAGTGGCGACTGTGGGACCTGGTAGATGAGGTGGCTGACGCGGGCGACTTTCTCGTCGTGAGGAAGGGTGACACCGAGGTGAGCATTCCTCTTGCCGATATTGCCGAACTCTCAAGCCGTCGCCGATTCGCCAACCCCCGACGCGTGTCGCTGCGCCTGATCAAGCCTTGCAGCCTTGGTAGTGTGATTGTCTTCGCACCCGAGGCGCAGCGCGCGTTCCTACCGTTTAAACCCAATGCGGTGCTCCTTGATCTAAAGGCGCGCATCGAGGGCGCGCGTGCGCTAACCTGATAAGGGTTGCGATAGTCAGGTGTGGCGCCGCATCACCCGAAGGACTCAGTCAGCGCGTATCGGGAGGGCGTTGGATTTCTGGAAGCTGGCTGGAGGATTTCCGGCGAATATGTGCAGGAGGTGTGGCGCGAGATTTCATCGCTTGGCCCGATGCCCGCAAGCGCGGGTTAGGCCTTCAAACCTGCCAGCCGGAACATCAGAGTCAGAGGATGGATCGGCGAAACTTGAAATCCGTAGTGCTCGTAAAATTCCTTCGCGCGATCGTGTAGCGCGTGGACCAGCAGCGCTCTTACTCCCGCACTCTGAGCCACCGCCATCGTCCGGTTCAATGCATCTTGCAGGAGAGCGCTACCCACTTTCATTCCTTGAGCTTGTCGGTCCACAGCCAGTCGGGCAAGCACCATGACCGGGATTGGGTCGGGCATGTTTCGGCGAACCGCACCCGTCGCTAGCTGCTGAGCTACTGCTCCGGCGGCCAGGGCGTAGTAGCCGCGAATGTTAGTTTCGCTGTCAACAACGACAAATGTGCGACTGGCGCCGTTTAATTGGTTGGTAAGGGCTCGCCGCTTTAGCCAGTCATCGAGAGACTGCTCCCCACAGTAGAAGTCGTCTGAACGGTGTGAAGCCGCAATTAGCTGCGGCGCACCGAGCTGCAGGCTCATCGCTTGGCCGTTGCTGTCTTCCAGGGCGCCTTGACGGACAGGAGCCGCGCCATGCCGACGTTGCCCGCTGGGGGCGCGTCGAGCAATTTGGTGAATTGCTTATACCGATCCGCATCGAGCGCAAAGAATACCTGGTCCAAAACCACTGCACGGGCTTTGTCGCAGGCAGCCTCCAGCATGAAATCTGATCGGTTCTTGCCAAGCAATTGGGCGGCGTGATCGATGAGGTCGCGCTGCTCTTGCAGAGCGCGGAGATTGATGGGGGCGTCACGCATAAGGCTCCTTCGGAATGTACATGCAATCGATATACATTCTAGAGCCTCGTATATCGATTGTCAACACACAGTCAATCGCGCCGCAGGCGTGGGTGGCCATGTTCGCACGTGCGGCGCGCCCGGATGATTTGGATCGAGGACCCGGCTCGGCGTCTGCTTTGCATTGTGTAATAACCGCTGATAGAGTGTTTCGCGAAGTCGCAAGACCTTCGCAATTCGGCCGGGCGGGGCGATCAGATAGCTACCCGTTAGCGGAGCTTGCCGAGGAAATGCTAGCCCTAGCGATGCCTGGAGTCCCGCACTTGCTGATGCAACTGAACGTGCTCAGGAGTCCTGATGTCAGGGCCGGCTCCAGAGATGCTGTCAACACTTTTTCCGGGTATGGGTGCGACCGATGAGAAGACTGGCAGTAGCGATCACGTTAATCACCTTGGCTCTCGGCAGTTCGGGCCATGCCGCGAACAATGCTGGTCCTATCGTTCCTACTCTGGACCAGTACTACTCATTTGCGGCGCTCAGCCAGGTCTGCCTCAAACGTAATATGCCAATTCCCTCGGCTGTCGAACAATATCGACAACACTTGATCGCTTACTTCAAGGGCCATGACACGGGGACTCGGACTACGGCTGGAACTGACCCCGCAGCAATCGTGACCGAAGCTGAAGCAAACAAGATTCCGGATTCCTACTTGGAGAAGATGGACGCGGCGGCTCAAAAGATGAACCCCATGAGCGTTGACTCCATCTGCAAGAATTTGGATCAGAATATTCGGATCCAACTTTCCCTCGAAGACTTGTCCGCAGCGCAGACCAAGCCGTAAGGAAGGCGCGAAATCAAACTCTACCAACGGCTCGTAGCGTCCGTCCGAGCGGTTCGCAACAGCGGGTGGAATCGGACTCGGCGCGACCTGAACCTTCACTTGGCCGGGCTCTAACGCCCAGCCTGAGGTGTGCGTCAACGAGATCAGCCAGAAGGAACTCGCTGAATGGTGTAGAGCGAGACTTGTCACGCCCCCCACAATTGAGCCTCACCCGTAGTGCGTCGATAGCCCTGTGCGGGACCTGAGGGAACTCCTCGAGTAAGGCATTTTCCAGGTGTATCGCATCGCCATCTGTTCAGGTGCACCTAAGCTTGAACCCGTTCTGCCCTCCATCGCGATGTCAGGACGATCCTGATGCTTTCGCGTTTGTGCGCCGCTCCCAACGATAGTCGATTGATAAATTGAATATGAGCTAAAACAAATATTGCAGCGCGCAATCGAAAGTCTGCCGATGTGCTTGTCGCGTCTCAGCAATTGGAATAGCCTGAAATTACTTATAGAAAGTAACTAAATGGCCGGCCCATCCAAATCCCGCAAACCAAGCAAGTCACCTGATCTGATAGATCTTGCCGTACGCGGCGAAATCGCTCACGTACGCCTGACCAGGCCGCAAAAGCGCAATGCCCTGAGCGATGCTCTGATTGCGGCCCTGCACGACGTGTTTGCTAGCTTGCCGGCCCAGGTGAAGGTCGCCGTGGTGTCCGGTGAGGGAGAGCACTTTTGTGCCGGTCTTGATCTGGCTGAGCTCGCCGAGCGCGATGCGCTGGGTGGCGTCACCCATTCGCGCAGCTGGCACGCTGCTTTCGGCCAGATTGCCCTGGGTCGTGTGCCGGTTATCGCAGCGCTGCACGGCGCCGTGGTCGGCGGTGGGCTCGAACTCGCTGCAGCCGCACACCTGCGAGTTGCCGAGAAGGGTGCCTTCTTCGCGCTTCCCGAGGGCTCGCGGGGACTGTTCGTCGGTGGCGGAGGTTCGGCCCGCATACCGCGGCTGATTGGCGTGGCGCGCATGACCGACATGATGCTGACTGGGCGTGTGCTCGATGCGGTGGAAGCTGAACGCATCGGTCTTATCAGTTACCTGACAGAACCCGGTGGCGCTTTGCCCGCAGCCATGAAACTTGCGGAGAAGATTGCCGGCAATTCGGCAGCATCGAATTTCGCGATCATCCAGGCGCTGCCGCGCATTGCCGAGCAGGGTAGCGAGACGGGGCTTTTCACGGAGTCACTGATGGCCGCGATCGCGGGTAGCGGTGCCGACTCGAAAAAGCGCATGAGTGAATTTCTGGCCGGTCGCGCCAACAAGGTGGTGCGCAAGTGAGCTCGGGACCGGCCGGCGGCGCGCCCGAGGGTGCGCCCGGCATCGCCGTTGAGACACGCGCCGACGGCACGATGATTTTGCGCGAACGCGCGCCGCTCAAAACCTACCCCGATAAACTGACTGATTGCCTCGCCGCCGGAGCCTTCGCCAATCCCGAGCGCACCCTGGTGGCTGCACGCGGTCCCGACGGCGCATGGCGCGAGATCAGTTACCACGCGATGCTGGCGACGGTGCGCTCGATTGCGGCGGCGCTGGGCACTCGCCGGCTCTCGGTCGATCGCCCGATCATGATCCTCTCGGGCAACGACATCGAGCACCTGCAACTGACTCTGGGCGCGATGTGGGCTGGTATACCGGTCGCTCCCGTGTCACCGGCCTACTCCCTCGTATCGGGCGACTTCGCCCGGTTAAAGCACCTTATCAGTCTCGTGACCCCGGGCATGGTATTTGCCGCCGATGGCAGCGCCTTTGCGCGCGCGATCGAGACCTGCGTGCCGGCGGACGTCGAGTTGGTTCTGACTGACGGCGCAAGCGCTACTGGAGTCGGGCGACCGGTGACCGCCTTTTCGGAATTGACAAGGCACGATCCGGCCCAGGCAGACGCGCTGCACGCGCAGGTCGGCCCGGATACGATCGCAAAGTTCCTCTTTACCTCCGGCTCAACCAAGCTACCCAAGGCGGTCCCCAATACCCAGCGCATGCTGTGCAGCAATCAGCAGATGATCCTGCAAAGTTTCCCGGTACTGGGAGACGAGCCACCGGTGTTGCTCGACTGGCTGCCCTGGAACCACACCTTTGGTGGCAATCACAATGTCGGAATCGCGCTCTACAACCGTGGCACGCTGTATATCGACGAAGGCAAACCGGTGGCGAGCCAGTTCGGCAAAACGCTTGCCAATCTGCGCGAGATCGCTCCCACCGTGTATTTCAATGTTCCCAAGGGCTTCGAGGATCTGGCGCTCGCGCTCGAGAGCGACGCCAAACTGGCCAAGAATTTCTTTAGCCGGCTGAAGTTCATGTTTTATGCGGGTGCGGGTCTGTCCCAGGACGCCTGGGATCGCATCGATCGCCAGTCACGCCTGCATTCGGGGTCTCGCGTGCCGATGCTCTCGGGCATTGGCATGACCGAGACCAGTCCTGCCGCACTCAACACCACTGGCACCAAAGTGAAGTCCGGGCATGTCGGCGTGCCGGCGCCTGGGGTCGAAGCCAAGCTTGCCCCAGTGGGCGGCAAGCACGAGCTGCGCCTGCGCGGGCCCAATATCATGGCGGGTTATTGGCGCGCACCGGAACTGTCCATCGACGCCTTTGACGAGGAGGGCTATTACCGTACCGGTGACGCGGTCCTGCCAATCGATGAGAAAGTGCCGCAACTGGGCTTGAAGTTCGACGGGCGGCTGGCCGAGGATTTCAAGCTTTCCTCGGGCACCTTTGTGAGCGTTGGCCCCTTGCGCGCACGCATCGTCGCGGCCGCTGCACCCTATGTCCAGGACGTGGTGCTAGCGGGGATCAATCGCGATCAGATCGTGGCGCTTTTGTTCCTGCGCCCCGATACCTGTGCGCGACTGGCCGAGACGCCGGTCGGCGCTACGCTCGCCGAGATGACCGGCTCGGCGACGCTGCGCGACTATTTTCAGGAGGTATTCGATCAACTGGCCGCTGGCGCAACCGGTAGTTCAACGAGGGTGGGCGCCGCTTATCTACTACCCGACGCGCCGTCCCTCGAGGGCGGAGAGGTGACCGACAAAGGTTCGATCAATCAGCGCGCCGTGCTCGCGCGTCGCGCGGCACTGGTCGATGCGATCTATGACGGTAGCGAGCCTGCGACAATCAAGCCGACTCCGGTGCAAGCGGGCTAGCCGGTGACCGAGCAAGGTGCTGTGACCACATCAAGCCGCAGGATCAACTACCAGGTCGACGTGCAGTTTGGCGATTGCGATCCGGCCGGAATTGTTTTCTTTCCCAATTTTCTGCGCTGGATGGACGCCGCGTCTCTGAACTTTTTCGTTTCCTGCGGCTTAAAACCCTGGAACGAGCTCGTTAAGTCGCGCGGCATCGTTGGCACACCGCTGCTGGAGATTCACACACGTTTTATTACCAGCGCGACCTTTGGTCAGACGCTGCAAATCGAGACCAGCATCGTCGAGTGGCGCGAGAAAACCTTCGTGCAAAAGCACGTCGTCACGCGCGGCTCCGATCTGATCTGCGAAGGTTCAGAAACACGCATCTTCGTCGTACGTGATGCAGACAAGGTCGGAGGGCTGCGCGGCATTGCGGTTCCCGAGGACATCAAGATCCTGTGTACGGGACCAGGCGGCTAGCTGCCGCTTCACATTTGAGGAGAGGCAATTGAAGCAATTACGGTGGTTTACCCTTGGTGCACTGGCCCTGTCGATTTGTGCTGCGGCCAGAGCCGACATCACGATCGGCGTCACCCTGCCGCTGACGGGGCCGGCGGCCGGTCTTGGCATTCCCTGCAAGAATGAGATCGCGCTCTGGCCGACAAGCATTGCTGGCGAAAAGCTCAACGTCATTGTGCTCGATGACGCAAGCGACGCGACCCAGGGAGCCAAGAACGCGCGGCGCTTCATCACCGAGGACAAGGTCGACGTGATCGTAGGCTCGGTGGCGACTCCGGTCGCGATCGCGGTGGCTGATGTTGCCGCTGAAGGGCAGACTGTCCAGCTGGCGCTCTCGCCCATCGATGTCGCCGAAGGCCACGGCCAGTGGTCGTTCCGTTTGCCGCAATCAATCGGCGTGATGGGCTACGCGATCGTCGAGAATATGAAGAAGGCCGGCGTAAAGACCGTTGGCTTCATCGGTTACACCGATGCCTATGGCGAGAGCTGGCTGCGCGAACTCACGCGCCTTGCCGCTGCCGCCAATATCAAGCTGGTGGCGAGCGAGCGCTTCGCACGTGCCGATACCAGTGTGACGGCGCAGGCCCTGAAAATCTCGCTTGCCAATCCTGATGCCGTGCTGGTGGTCGCATCGGGTAGTGGCGCGGCGATGCCGGAGACGGCGATACTCGAGCGCGGTTACAAGGGTTTGATCTACCAGACCCATTCAGCAGCCTCGCATGATCTGGTGCGGGTCGGAGGAAAGGAAGTCGAAGGCACCCTGTTGGTCGCAGGACCTGCGGTGGTTGCCGAGCAGCTGTCCGCCACTCACCCATCGAAGAAACTCGCCATGAACTATGTCGAGCAGTACGAGAAGGCCTACGGTGCCGGTTCACGTAACCAGTTTGCCGCGCACGCTTACGACACGATGGTCCTGCTGCAAGCCGCCGTGCCGATCGCTCTTAAAAAGGCCAAGCCGGGGACCGCGGAGTTTCGGCTTGCCTTAAAGGATGCCATCGAGCATCTCGGCGCCCTTGCGATCTCACAGGGAGTCGTGACCTATACCCCGAGCGATCACTACGGCTTTCCGCTTGATACCGGGGTGATGGTCAAGGTAGTCGATGGCGAATTCAAACTCGCGCCCTAGGATGGCGCGTGCCGCCGCCAAAGTGCCGGTCGTCAGGGAGCCGGCCGCGAAGGGCGAAGCGATCGCCGATGCCGCCCTGCGCCGCCTGCCTGGCTATCACCTGTCGCGCGCTGATATCCGTATGCGCAAGGTCTTTCACCGGGGCTTGAAAGATCTCGCGCTGCGTCCCGCCGAGTACTCGGCGCTGGTGCTCATCGACGGCAATCCCAGGATCAATCAAAAGCGTCTTGGCGCGGCGCTCGATCTGGCCGCGCCCAATCTGGCCGTGCTGCTCGATCGACTCACCGAAAGGGGCCTTGTGGTCAGGGTGCGCAGCGAAGAGGACCGGCGCGCCCAGCGCCTGCATCTGACCAACAAGGGACGCAAGCTCCTGGCGCGCGCACAACCGGCAGTACTGGCCGTCGAAGAGGAGGCCTTTTCGAGGCTCTCGGCGGGCGAGCGCGCGATTTTTATCGAGCTCCTGCAAAA
>CAJCHO010000071.1 GCA_903970145.1 Mycobacteriaceae bacterium
GATCGTAGAGAATGAAGGGCGCCAGTACCGCAGCGACCAGAGCTATGCGCTCCAAGCCGCTATTGACTCCGGAAACTGCCGGAAGCTGTGAAGAAAAATGACCGTAAAGCAGCGCGCCACAGATAGCAGTGGTTAACAGGCATACGAGGTCCAGGGCGAGCAAGAACTCGCTCGTCATGAATGTGATCTCGAAGCGGAGTTTCGTGCGATACAAGAGCGCCGAACCCGTAGCTAGGTGGCCGGCAGTAGTACGGGACAGGAAGTCGGGATTAGTACTCATGAGGCACGACCTGAGCGGAACATTGAGAGTGCGGTAAGGAGTCCATGAAGTGCCATGCCACGTCAGTGCGTCAAAATGCATTAGTGCCGCGGAGAATCGCTGCGGGCGTCTTGAAAAGGATCTTCAAGTCCAGGAGCAGCGACCAATTGTTTATGTAGTGGAGATCAAGCTCGAGACGGCGACGGAGCTGGGGCATGGTGTGGGTTGCGCCGCGCGCGCCATTGACCTGGGACCAACCAGTCATTCCCGGCTTGACCCGATGACGATGTGGGTACTCCTCCAGGATCTCGTGACCCAGACGACCGTCTGTTCTCATCTCCACTGCGTGTGGTCTGGGTCCCACCAAAGACATCTCGCCTTTGAGCACATTTAGCAGTTGCGGCAACTCGTCAAAACTGGTGGCCCGCAGAAGTCGACCCACGAAGGTGATACGAGTGTCGTTGCGTGAAGTCTGTTGGAGTCCCTCCGTGGCGGCGAGAGGACTCCAACGCATCGTGCGGAATTTGTAGATGTCGAACTCGCGATTGTTTACCGCGTGCCTTCGTTGCTTGAAGATGATCGGACCGGGGCTGCTGAGTTTGATCGCCACAGCGATGCAGGCAAGTAGGGGCAAAAGCAAGAGGCCAACAAGGCTTGCAATCAGCAGGTCTTCACCTCTCTTGCTCACCGAGTTCCATCGTTCGATGGGTCGATTGGCGAGAAGATTTACCGGGAGCGTGTCTCCGACGTAGTCGATGGCGTTATAGGGTATGGCGAGTCCGACATGAGGCGGGCAGAGGGCAAGGGGAACGGAGAGCGACTTAAGTCGCTGAACGATGGAAAGCACTCGTTGTTCTGCGGTGGCAGGCAGAGTCAGCAGTATCCAATCGATCTTTCTGGTTTTGCCGATCTCGATCAAGGCGTTGAGGTTGCCGGTCGACTTGAGCAGACTGGGTAGGGCTCCGATGATCTTGTCATCGAATATGCCGAGTAACTCAGTGGTACCGGGTGGGGTCTGCTGCAGCACTTGCGCCAGGCGATCGGCGACGGGCCCGGAACCGACAATGGCAATGACTTCGGTCAATACACCCTGGCGTTGCAGATGGCGCACGTACTTCGCTATGCCGATGCGAGTCAGAGAGGTCAGAAGCAGGCTTATGGAGAACCAGGCAAAGAGTCCGGCGAAGGGAACGTTGATCAGAGCGGAGCCGATATCGGCGATACCCAGGACGATTGCGGCGAAGATGAAAAAGCGCAGTACGTGGGAGCGAACGAGGATGCCAATCTGGCCGAGGCTAGCCTCGTTGCCAAAGCGCCGATCGTAGAGAATGAAGGGCGCCAGTACCGCAGCGACCAGAGCTATGCGCTCCAAGCCGCTATTGACTCCGGAAACTGCCGGAAGCTGTGAAGAAAAATGACCGTAAAGCAGCGCGCCAGGCCAGACGATTGCGAGGAGTAACAGAAGATCAAGCACCGGGAGGAGATCACTTGCCAGCCCGGCGATCTCCTGGCGACGCATGGAGGAGAGGAAATGGATGCGCCCCGAAGTGGGCGCGAGACTCAGAGGGTTCATGCAACGAACCCTATTCATTTCATGCACTACCGTCAGTGCACTCTCGCACTCAGTGCGGCAGCGAACTCAGTTCACTTTCGCACATAGACTGAAGGGAGGCGGATGTCCATGAGCGGCTCCTCGCACGGCACGAGCAATCGATAGGAAGCGAAGCTCATGCGGGAAATTTACCAGCTGCGTTGTCTAGGTATCGAGCTCGATGGACGCAGAGCTTCGATCGATGGTCGTCTGAAATTCGTGGCCCTCACGAGGTCGACATCCCGCAGCCGCAGACCGCTTGAGCGCACGCGCGGGCGGTGCCAGTTTGATCTGGTCTTTGGGTATGAGGAAGCCGCAAACGCTCTCGATCAGAGCGACCCGGCTTTGTAGAGTGGAGAATGTGTGGTCAGCACCGCGTATGAATTGCACCTGGATGCCCCCATCGCGAACACCTTCCCGCGTGGCACGTCGCGCTTGCGCCATCAAGATATCGTAGCCTGGATCGGTCGACGATATGAAGAGCCCGATTCTTATCTTCTTGCCAAGAATCTGCGCAATATCTCGGCTGATCTCGGAAACTTCCGCTGGCTTGATCGTTTCGATTAAGTCCTTCCAATTCTGCCGAACCCTGTTCCAGATGCGGGAGGTGGTGGCGTCAATCGCTGCACTCCAGGGAACCTGCAGTTTCAATTGTTTGAGCCACTTGCGCCAACCTCGAGTGGGCACCTTGAGAATTCTGGCGTCGGAGTAGTTGCGCCAGGTGGCGGAGTTTTCGGCCTCGTCGAATCGATAGGTTAAGGGATTGATAAGCAGTATCGTTCGAATCCGGATATCCGAAGCGTCGGCTGCCGCTCGAAACGCACCGTGTGCTGCCGAACAAAGGCCTCCCGCGGTGAATTCTCGCGATCCGAACTCTTGGATCATAAAATCGAAGGCCAAACCCAGGTCCCGCGTTGCGGTCTTGGTGTAGGCATTGTTCCCGAGTTCCGGGCCGAGCGATACGCTCTCGCCGAAGCCCTCGAGATCAAAGCGGATGCTGGTTATCCCTTGAGCCGCCAATTTGCGGGCCAGGTTGACGTAGAGTCGATTGGGGCCGACGTGATGGGACGCTCCGGGATTGGGCAGGACCAGAGTCGGTGCCAGTCTATTCGACGCCCTTCCCGGTTGAGTGACGATACCAAAGAGTGCCCTATCGGGACCGAAACGACACAGCTGCTCCTGGATAGGCAGGACTGCCTGCTTGGGACCGGACTCCGCGAAACGCACGCTAAGTGTGGTCGTGCTCAGCGGAGACGCGCTCGCCATTTCCTGACTCTGATTGACGAGCCAGTTTGAGATCGAGTCGAGGGCCAGATAAGGCACCTCGCTGAATTCTGGCTCAAACATCATTTGGTCGTAGCCACTGACAGTAAGGTGGGTGGTGTGAGCCCCTTGTCGCTCAAGGTGATCAAATAGGCGGTCAAAATCCGCATCCAATCTTGTGGAAACTATCAGTGCAGAATCAATCGACTTGAAATTCTGTTCCAGAAGATTGACCTCGAGGATCTGACTCAGTGTCTCCGGTGTCACGGCCAGGCCCGCGCTATCGAGATGGCCTTGAGATGGGCGTGCAGCACTGTGGCGCGCCATTGCCAGGGCCCTCAGGTCTCGAACCTGCTTTCTGCCACTTGTGTAGGGTTCCCACAAGACGAGATGCTGGGCTCCGACTTCGCTGGCGGCGAGTGCGGCCAGCGTTGCGCCGAAACGCAGGCCAAGGACGCAGACTCGATCTAATCCGGTAGCTTGACGCGCGTGCGCAATGGCGCGGGTCACGCTGGATCGCCATGACTTGAGTCGCTCGCCATCCAGATCCGTGCCTGACGAGTCTCCAGTTCCATCGTAGTCAAATCTCAAAGTAGGGATGCCCGCGCGCGCGAGTTTGTCGGCAAGATGCCTTAAGGTGCGATGGGCGTGCATGTATTCGAACCCGATCGGGTTGCAAATCACAACCACCGTATTTCGGGCCGGTGCATCCCGCAGATAGTGGAGGTGTCCCACCAAGAAATCTCGCGGCCCGTCGAAATAGTGTGCTGCGCGAACCAGGTGCGCATTCTGTTGCGGCGGCTCATCGGCATACGCTGCCGGGCATTCTGTCGCCAACGCCACGTTAGAAGTTCGCGTGCTCAACATTGGGCGTGTCCGCCGAGCGGTGTACGTAGCGCTGCATCGGTATCGACTCCGACACCTGGTGGGGAAGAAAGCGATGGTGGGCACGGTGTCATGACAGTTGCGCTTTCCAGTTTCTAGTGGGGCGCTCGGAAATTCTGGAGTCGTTCAACGGTTGATAGGACAATGACACGCTGTGACTGAAATCATTGGAAGGGGGTTGCCAATCAATACGCTTGAGCTCGGATTTTGCGCGCCTTGATTCGTCGACAAGTTCCTGAGTCTCGCCATTTTGGGTGACGAATTCTGTTCGATCGCGCACATATTGCGGAGTCACGGTGTGGCCGGTGTTGGCTACTCGCCACTCTCTCGGGCTTCACAATGCTGTGCCGTTCCCAATTACGCCATATGTGTGACACCGAACGGAATGTGTGCGGCCTAGAACCTACCGTCCCCCTTGGCGTACGCAAGCGGCCTATTCAGTGAGAGCGTCGATGGACCACCACTCGGCCAGTCAAACAGGTGTCGCGCGCATCAGGCGGCGTCCAATTCCACTTTTCCACCTGGAGTGCTCAGATGTCCAGTTCAAAGTCAGATCGACCAATGTCCCCGATGCACATGCCAATGCGGGCTCCCACTCAACTGCCGGTGCTACGCACGCTGCGTCCATCAAAGAAATCGATACTTACCCACGTGCTTGAGCTGATTCGGTCACCCAATCGCGGGATCTGACGGGGCTGTTCTGGCCGCGATCGGTGAGGGCCACACGGCGCGCCAGGCCGAGCGCGGATCCTGGGTCCAGGAAGCGCGCCGGTTAGCTGCGCTTTCTGCTACAGGCTTAAATTGCCAGGCCCATGAAAGCTGCTGAGGCCGGGCAAGCGCCCTGAAACTCGATGGAATCCTGAAGGGCAGCCGGGGCGTCTTGGCGTTGCCGCTCGCTAAATCCAAGCGCTTCGAAGTAGGCCGCGGCCGTCGTGGTGAGCAGGTAAATCGTCGCGACTCCACACTGCTTTGCCTGATCTAGTTGCGCAGCGACCAGAGACTTACCGATGCCTTTTCCAGATTCGTCGCTGACGACGGCGACGGAGCGCAAGAGGGCGATCTTTGAGTACACCTCGAGACCGATACAGCCGATCGTTCGGTTGTCTCTGAGCGCGATGAGGAACCGGTGCAAATGATCTCGCGCCCCTGCCTCAGGCAGCTGAGTCTCCAGAAGCAGTCTCGCGATCGCAGGCCAGTCACCAGCGTTCGCGCGGCGAATCTCAAGGCTCATAGCCTGTCTCAATCCATCGAAAAAGTACGAGTGCAAGAAAGGCGCCGATCAGCTGGCTTGCGACAAACGGGAGTACATCAGGTGGCCTGATACCTGAGAAGGTATTTGTCAGCGAGCGAGCCAGAGTGACTGCGGGATTTGCGAACGAGGTGGACGCGGTGAACCAGTATGCTGCAGCAATGTAGCAGCCGACTGCAGAGGGGACACTGGTGGGTCGATTCTTGGCAATTTGGAGGATGACTATCAGGAGCCCGAATGAGGCGACGACTTCACTTAAGCACTGGCCAAATCCTGAACGGACATGGGTAGAAGTCGATATCCAGGGGAGATCAAACATCACATGGGCGGCGATGACTCCCGCCACTGCTCCGACGACTTGTGCCAGGACATACAGGCAGGCCGTCGATGCGCTTCGATGCCCGAGGAGTACCTCAACGAGCGAAACCAGGGGATTGAAGTGTGCCCCCGATACCGGCGTGAAGGTCGCAATCAGGGCAACCAGTGCGGCGCCCGTGGCAAGCGTGTTCGCCAGCAATGCGATGGCGACGTTCCCACCGGCGAGCCTCTCCCCCATGATCCCCGATCCCACAACAGCGGCGAGCAGCATCGATGTGCCAATGAACTCGGCAGCGAGGGCTCGTCCCAGCTTCACTTTGACTGACCGATCTGATCAAGTCGGTCCTTGAGCGACAGGGCATCGAGTTTGGCGATGGGTAAGTTGGCGAAGAGTTCGATGCGCCGACGCAAGGCCGTTGCCGCGTCCCTGAACGCGCGCTGTTTTTCTTCTTCGGACCCCACGATCGCGGCGGGATCAGGGACACCCCAATGGGCGGTCATCGGTTGACCTGGCCAATAGGGACACATTTCGCCTGCGGCCTGATCGCAGACAGTGAACACGAAGTGCAAGGGCGGACCGTCGGGCGCCGCGAATTCATCCCACGACTTGCTTCGCAGACCCTCAGTGGGGAGGCCAAGCTTGCCCAGCAGTTCCATCGTGAGCGGATTGATCTGTCCTGCCGGGTGACTTCCGGCGGAATAGGCCTTGAATTTTCCCTTGCCGATGACATTGAGCTGGACCTCGGCGAGGATACTCCGCGCGGAATTTCCAGTGCAGAGGAACAGGACGTTGTACGGTTCTGTCACGCGCAACATCCCTTCGATCTGCTGGAGACGTGGCCGGACCTTGGCACGACATCCATCGGGTCGCAACACGCCGTGGCCACCGTGCCGTTGGCGCTCACCGCGGTTGCGCTAATGGTCGGGACGTCGTCCAGCGTGTGATACGTCTCCCACGCTATGCCTTGGGGGTCGGTCACCCAGTACTTGTCGGACTTCGCGTAGCAGCAACTCGCGTTCATCTCGCTAACGAGACCCGAGTCCGCCGCCTCAAGATCGGCGCGCATGGCTTTTAGCTCGTCATCGGAATCGACCTGGATGCCGAGATGATTCACCCCGGTCTTCGCACCGCGCCTGGAAATGGCGAAGTTCAGCCGGGGATTCTCGACCATCCATTTGACATAGTCGGGCTCCATGCGGACTGGTTCGCCAAAGAGTTTGGAATAGAACGCGGTGCTCTTGGCGATGTCCTCGACTGAGACATGGACGTGAAAGCGACGCATGATTTTCTCCCGTCAGGTACAGCAAGCCGAATCCGAGTTCACCGCGCAGGGGACACCCTGGCAGCAGTTCTCGGTGAGGAAGTCTATGAGGCCATTCATTGAGAGGTAATTGGCCCGATAAAAGATTCGTCGCCCTTCGTGGCGTGGCTCGATCAACTCCGCCTGAACAAGATCCTTGAGGTGAAACGACAGCGCCTGTGGGGTTAAGCCCAGTTGCTCGGCAATGATTCCGGCGGACAACTCGTCCCCGGCCTGCACGAGGAGCCGAAATATTGCTAGCCGGGAATCATGGGCGAGAGCGCCGAGGGAGCGCACTGCAAGTAAAGAGTCCATGAGGACATAATACAACGAATATTGAATAATACAATGAGTGTTGTAGCGTTTTATTGATCCTCGAAACTCAAGCAACCACCTCGATAGGGGAATCTGCGAAGATAAATTGACCCCGATGCTTGGACACCCATCCGCTCCTCGAAAACCGAAAAGCCCATGAGCCTCAGAGTTGCGCAGCCCGCGGACGCTGCGGCGATCCATGCGATCTACCTGCCGATCGTCCGCGATACTTCGATCTCTTTCGAACTGGCGCCTCCCTCGATCGTCGAGATGCGGGATCGAATTTCGAGGACTCTGGAGACCTTGCCTTGGCTGGTTAGCGAGGATTCCCAGGGACAAATTAATGGTTATGCCTACGCGGGCAAGCACCGGGAGCGCCTTGCCTACCAGTGGGCCGTGGATGTCACCGCCTACGTTCGCGAGGACTCACGAAAGTCGGGAATCGGAAAACACCTCTATGGGACTCTTTTCGAAGAGCTGGTTCGATTGGGGTATTGCCAGGCCTTTGGTGGAATCGCGTTGCCCAACGACGCGAGTGTCGCGCTACACGAGTCGGTCGGATTCACGCACATCGGAACCTATCGGAACGTCGGGTTCAAGCTCGGGGCGTGGCATGATGTCGGGTGGTGGCAGAAGGAACTTCAGGCGCCGGCCGAACCAAGTCCGATTCTGAACTTCACAGGCCGCTCGCGAACTTAGGACGACGTCCTCCTACTCGCTGCCGCTGCGAGTGTTTCCAATTTCTGATGTCACTTGATCCGCAGAGAGACAGGGACCTCTTCTCGCGAGCACTTGAGCAATGGCGGGACTATGGTGATCGGCCCCTCCCCAAGAGCAATCCGGTCGCAACTCAAGTCCCCTATGTCTGGCGTTCGAGCCACGGGGCGACAAATGCGAAGAAGCTGCCAACGAAGAAGACGGCTACTGAGAAACCATAGATCGTCAAAGAGAATCTCCGGGTTCGTGCGCACATCCGAGCGAGCGCCGGGTCGGTCGGACATGGCTGTGAGCGGGCGCGCCAATGCAGGATTCCAGCCACGAGCAGCAGGAAGGCGGCCGCACCAAAGACGGTTTCCTTATATTCCGACAGCCAGACAAGCTGAGGCGCCGCGGAAATCAAGGATGAGAAAGTGGCGCCTGCACCCAAAGTCACAAAAATTGCCGGGAGCGCACAACAGAACAGGGTGCTCGTGCTCCCGAAAAATGCCAGCCATGATGCTGCTTGCGTCTGTCTCATGAATTCCGTATCGGTGCCCATTGCTTATCACTCCTTCCTGATCTCGGCTTTGATCTCCTGGACCGTCTGGCCAGTCGTCTCGATGCGCGTCACCTCGTAGCCAGCATCCTTGACGAGGCTGCGGACCGTATCCAGCGGGACAGTCTGGCCGTCCTGGAGCTCAACGAGGACGATCTTGTGCTTCAGATTGACGTAGACGTCTTTGGTCTGCGGCAACGCGCGCAACTTTTTTTCGATCCCCTGTGCACAGAACGCGCAAACCATTCCGTTGACCTCGGCCTTGATGGAGTCCGCAGACGCGATGGACGCGATTAGCGCCAAGACCGGTGCGAATAGCCTTGAGAGAAATGTGGCATTCATAGTGAGTCCTTAAAAGATGTACATGAAATTCAAACGCGGCCGGCCGGAATTGTTAACGCCAGCCTCCACGAAATAGCTCCGGTTCACCAGACGCACCATCGGCGTGACTTCAAGCTGCTGGGACAAGTCATGCATGCGTCGCGCCTCGAGGACGAACCAGGGCTGCGTCTCGTCGTATTCCGTCTCGTAGAACGAAAATCCGCCCCTCAATGAGGCAAAGTCGTGGTCAATGCCATGGGCACGGTAGAAGCGAGCGATTGCGGCGAAGTAGAGCCGTGTCGTCTCGTAGTCGTACTGCACCCCGGGCGAGATCATCGTTCGAGTCTCCGAAATGCCGGACCCCTGATCGCGAATCGATGCCTCGCCGAGCCCGGTTACGAACCAGAAATTGGCCTGAGCGTCCGGTAGATTCCAGCGCTCGATGAGTCGCGTGTAGGTGAGATCAGACAGCTCGAGTGTGACCCGCTTATCGTCCGATCTCATGTACGTGTTGTCGACTCCTAAAGCGTCGGTTGCCGTAAGAGCGTAGTTTACGTACACCTCTCGCCAGTTCGGGCTGATGTCACCCATGGACATCCAGGAATCTTGAAACCCCATCGGGGCCGCGATCGCATCGGCCCAGGCGATCCCGCCAAGAGCGAGCGCGAGCACACTTCGTTTCAAATGATTGGAAAGCATCTTTGTCCTCGCAAAAGTCTGCCGTCGGCACGTGCCGTGGCATCCAACGTCAGCCCGAAGGCTGACTATGCGAGAACGCGCGGGGGACGACGGGGGCCGTCAGGTATATACGAACGATAGTCCGTGGGACCCGGACCAGAAGGGGGCATCTCGATTCGTGGCAAAACGCAGATCTGGGTATCGAGCAGAATCGCGTGCACGGCCGCTATCGACGCGCAGCAATTGGTTCCCGCACAGGAGCTGAGGGGACCGCTTGTCTTGCCAGTATCACCGATGGACGCCGAATTTGACCGCTCGTGCCCACAGCAATCGGCTGCTTGCCCAACTTCCGGGCAGTGGTGCATCCCCTCGGCGCACGAAACAAGACGAACGGTCGCAAGCGATTGCAGCGACACAAAGATCGCTAGCAGCCAGATGATGCGAAAGCGCCGTACGCGGGTCATGACCGTAGGATAGCAGAATCAGTTATGAGCGATCGAGTCCTCGCGGACGCGCTGGCCCGGATTCGAGCGGCTTACGAAAGCGAAGCCCTCATCCATTCGCGGATGGAGGAAGTGGTAGATCGATCGACGTGGTCTCCGTGAGGGGAATAGCAGATTGACCTAGATCTCTAGGCGTCGTGACGAACCTGAGCATCCTTCGCAATGGGTCGGATGAGGGTTACGGAGGAGGTCAATTTACTCAGTCGCTGCGTCGCCGGCTGCAGAACCTAGTTGGCAGTCTCGCAGGTGCCTTGCGCTGGCATTGGATCGGTTGGGACAGACGCCCTCGGATATATGTGTGGCGCGATGGTGCCCCAATGCAGCTATCTCCGGAAAACTGCTAGTTCCGAGAGTCACCGGCGTAGTCGGCAACGCAATATATAGCAAGGTAGCTAGCGATCCCCTGTGAATCCTTATTTAGTCTTGTGCTCCAAAGCTTTTCCAGGCCGTTTGAGTCAGCGTCTAACCCACAGATCGCCGGATCGAGGTGTGGCATCGGCGCAAATTGTCATATAATGAATGAAAACCATTCTCGTTTGGAGTTGGTGGCGCCCTTGTTCGATCTTCCCAATCCGCCCCCTGAGCGCGACTCGTCGTCAGTCGCCTTGGGTGAGGGTATGCCTGTCGCAGGGCAGGCGATAAGCCTTGCCGATCTGCCGCGCGGCGTCGAGGCGACGGTGATCGGCGTGAAGGACCTGGCGCAGCCGGCAGATCGTGAGCTCAAGTTGCGCATGATCGAAATAGGCTTTGTGCCGGGCGAGACCGTCAGGGTCATTGCTCATGGCAGTCCTGGTCGCGAGCCAATCGCCGTGCGGCTTGGCGCGACAACCTTTGCCTTGCGCCGCTTCGAAGCCGGATTGGTGCGCGTGGCTGCGCATGCAAGGGCGCGCTCGCGTTAAGCGATCATGGACGCCCAGGCATTGAATATTGCGCTGCTCGGCAATCCCAACTGCGGGAAGACGGCGCTATTCAATTTGCTCACGGGTAGTCACCAGAAGGTCGCGAATTATGCGGGTGTAACTGTCGAGCGCAAGCAAGGCCAGTTTCGCACCCAATCGGGACGCCAGGTGCGCGTGCTTGACCTGCCGGGTGCCTATAGCCTCAATCCGATGAGTAGTGATGAGGCAATCACTCGCGACGCGGTCCTTGGCCATCTGGCCGGTGAACAACGCCCTGATCTGGTTGTCTGCGTCACGGATGCGACCAATCTGAAACTGAATTTGCGTCTCGTTGTCGAGGCCAAGCGACTTGGAATACCCTTGCTGCTCGCTCTGAACATGAGCGATGTGGCGCGCCAGCGCGGTATCAAAATCGACCGCGAGGCACTCGAGGCCGCTCTTGGAATACCAGTGGTCGAGACCATTGCGGTGCGGCGCGAAGGCGCCGCCGAACTGATTCAATGGCTCGAGCGCCACGATCCGGGCAAGCTGGCCGTTTCTTCGGCAAACTGGCACGCCTCGAGCGTCGCCGATGTGCTCACGGCACAAGATGAGGTACGCCGGATTCTCGCCAATGCGGTTACTGGTCCCATGTCGACGGCCCACATCGACGACACGATTGACCGCATCGTGCTGCATCCTGTGTGGGGACTGCTGATTCTTGGCGCGGCGCTGTTCCTGATGTTCCAGGCTGTTTTTAGCTGGGCGCAGTGGCCCATGGACGCAATCAAGCAGGGCGTAGACGCGCTTGGAGCCGGGCTTGCGGGCATCCTGCCAGCGGGCATGCTCGAGAGTTTCCTTGTCAATGGCGTGATCGCTGGAGCTGGCAGCGTGCTGGTGTTTCTGCCACAGATCCTGATCCTCTTTCTGTTCATCCTCGCGCTCGAGGATTCAGGCTATCTCCCGCGTGCGGCATTCCTGCTCGATCGAGTGATGGGCACCGTCGGTCTTTCCGGACGCTCATTCATTCCGCTGCTCTCGAGCTTTGCCTGCGCCATTCCGGGCATCATGGCCACGCGCACCATTACCAACTGGCGCGACCGATTCGTTACGATCATGATCGCTCCGCTCATGACATGCTCGGCGCGGCTGCCCGTCTATGCCCTTATTATCGGCGCCTTCGTACCGCATCGAACCGTCGCCGGTCTCTTCAATCTGCAAGGCCTCGTTCTGTTTGGCCTCTACCTGGCAGGCATTCTCGGCGCCATGGCCGTTGCGTTCGTGCTCAAGCGCGTCACCGGGAGCAAAGCGCATTCGCCGTTGTTGCTTGAGTTGCCCTCTTATCGCCTGCCCAACCCGCGAAGCCTGGCGCTTGGCCTGTATGAGCGCGCACAGATTTTCGTGGCACGCGTGGGCACCACGATTCTTTCGATGATGGTATTGCTGTGGTTCATTGCCAGTTTTCCCGGAGCACCCGAGGGCGCTCCCGGTCCCGCGATCCAATATAGCTTCGCGGGGATGCTCGGACACGCGTTGCAAACCGTATTTGCCCCGCTCGGCTTTAACTGGCAGATCTCGATCGCGCTCATCCCGGGCATGGCGGCGCGCGAAGTTGCGGTTGGGGCGCTCGGGACCGTGTACGCGCTGTCGGGGCCCAGCCAGCAGACTGCCGAGCAGCTCGGACCGATCATCAGCGCCCAGTGGTCGCTCGCGACCGGTCTAGCGCTGCTTGCCTGGTACGTCTTCGCACCGCAGTGCATCTCGACGCTTGTGACGGTGCGTCGCGAAACCAACTCGTGGCGCTATCCGCTCATCATGGCCGCCTACCTGTTAGCCATGGCCTACGCAGCGGCCTTCGTGACGTACCGAGTCGCCGTGCTTTTCGGAGGCGCAGCATGATCCAGGAACTGATCGTGCTCAGTTGCGTGGCACTGGCAGCGAGCTATCTGGTGTGGAAATATCTTCCCGCCGCGCTGCGCACCCGCGCGGCCGCGCGCTTGTCGACTCTCGCGACCAGGGCGGGCCTTGGCGGTGCGCACGCGGCTGCGCTGGAAAAGCGCCTCGCTTCCGTGTCGCGCTGTGGTGGGTGCGATGGTTGCGCGACCACCAAGTCTTGCGGGAGCCCCTTGACGGCCAATCACGCTGGTGCTCGCGTGATACCGCTGCGCGCCCAGTAGTCAGGGCGCGCGCATTCCGAGTACGTCCTGCATGTCGTAGAGACCGTCGCGCCTGTCCGCCACAAAGCGCGCGGCGCGCAGGCTGCCGTTTGCGTAATTCATGCGCGACGAAGATCGATGTGTAATTTCGATGCGCTCGCCCGCTCCGGCGAACAGGACCGTATGGTCGCCGATGATGTCGCCGCCGCGCTGGGCCGAAAATCCGATCGCCCCAACTGGTCGTTCTCCGGTTTCGCCATGGCGCTCGAAGACCCCCGCTTCGGGTAGTCGCACTCCACGCGCCGCGGCGACAGCGGCGCCCATGGCGAGTGCGGTGCCCGATGGGGCGTCGCGTTTGTGGCGGTGGTGGGTTTCACTTATCTCCACGTCAAACTGCGAGTCCAGGCGTGCCGCAGCCACACTCACGAGATGCAGCATGACGTTCACACCGACGCTCATGTTCGGAGAGTAGACGATGGCGCAGCGCGCGCTCGCAGTCGTGATTGCCGCCCGTCCACCCGAATCGATACCGGTAGTGCCAATGACCATGGCTATCCCGCGGTGACTACATAAAGCGAGATGCCTCAGGGTCGCCGCCGGTGAGGTGAAGTCGATGAGTACCTGCGCGTGCGCCAGCGCAACGTCCGGATCGGCCGATAGTTTTACGCCGGTTGTGATGCCAAGCGCCGCACCGGCGTCCTGGCCCAGCTGTACGCACCCTGGCGCCTCGAGCGCACCGGTCAAGCGAAAGTCTTCGTCCGCGCTGATCGCCTCGATGAGCGTGCGGCCCATGCGCCCCGCCGCTCCCGCGATAGCAAGCGTGAGTGCCAATTGGCTTACTGCCTGCCGCCTGCCGGATTGGCGGCCGAGGGCTGCGGGGAGGGCGGCGTGGGCGGTGGTGGCGGCTCGGTTCCCGAGCGGTCCGTGTTATCCGGGTTGCCACCGAACCAGGCGACCAGGCGCTGCCACAGCGAAGGACCGTCGTCACGATCCAGGTCATCGTTGCCCTTGGCGCGCCTTCTCTGCTGCGCTGACAGTGCGATCCGACTCGCCACAAACTCCTTTTCCGTGGGCAGCGCGTCACCAGCG
Source organism: Mycobacteriaceae bacterium (assembly GCA_903970145.1). GTDB lineage: Bacteria > Pseudomonadota > Gammaproteobacteria > Burkholderiales > Burkholderiaceae_D > CAJCHO01. Next base: position 14,062 of record CAJCHO010000071.1, read on the forward strand.
GTGTGATCGAGCTTGTCGTTCACGAAGTAGATCGAAAAGCGCCGTTCCTCCACAGTGCCGCGGCCTGGCTGGAAGCGAAATACATAGTCCCAGCGCTGCGCATTGAATGGATCCGTCAAGAGCGGCGTGCCAACCACAAACTTCACCTGGTCGCGCGTCATTCCTGGACGCAGTTCGGCCGACATCTCCTGCGTCACGACCATGCCTTGCTGCACGTCGACCTTGTAGGCCCAGCTGAAGTCCGAGAAATAATCAGACCCCGGCAGGCTTGCGCAGCCGGCCAGAATTGCCATGCCGGCGAGAACTGCGCAGCATCTGCGCGCCGCACGCGTAGCACGGGAATGGATCGAGCAATGGGATAGGGACATGCCGGTGTCTGGTCGCTGAAAACCCTATATCATAGCCGCAACGGCAGATGACTCAAAAAAGGTGCCGCATGTCGAACCCCAGTGACCTCAAGACCATCGGCCTGAAGGCCACGCTGCCGCGCCTGAAGATCCTTGAGATTTTCCAGAAGAGTAGCCAGCGCCACATGAGCGCTGAAGACGTTTATCGCCATTTGCTGGCCGACAGCATGGATGTCGGACTGGCGACCGTATATCGGGTTCTGACCCAGTTTGAACAGGCAGGCCTGCTCTCGCGCAATCATTTCGAAGCCGGCAAGGCGGTCTTCGAGTTGAATGAGGGCAGCCACCACGATCACCTGGTGTGCCTCGTGTGCGGCAAAGTGGAGGAGTTCTACGACGCCGAGATCGAAAAGCGCCAGCAGAATATCGCCAAGGCTCGCGGCTTCACGCTGCAGGAACACGCCCTCAGTCTGTACGGGGTCTGTACCAAGCCCAACTGCGTGGGCCGTCTGCGCGGCGCCATCGCAGAGGATGCACCCGGGCACTAATCGACTGCTGCGAGCAGTTCGCGCGCGTGTTTGCGCGTGGTAGCGGTGATGTCGATGCCGCCCAGCATGCGCGCCAATTCGTCGATGCGCGTGCTGGCACCCAGTCGCGTGACTTCGGAGAGCGTGTGCTCACCGTCGCTGACCTTGTTGACAGCGAAGTGCTCGTCGCCCTGGGCCGCAACCTGCGGCAGGTGGGTTACGCACAAGACCTGGCGCATGCGCCCGAGTCGGCGCAACAGTCGTCCGACGACTTCTGCCACGGCGCCGCCAATGCCGCTGTCGACCTCATCGAAAATCAGGGTGGGAACGCTTGAGGCGTGGGCCGCAATCACGGCGATGGCAAGGCTGATGCGCGAAAGCTCGCCTCCCGAGGCAACTTTGGCGAGGGGTCGCGCAATGCCGTGAGCGTGGGCCGCCACGAGGAATTCGACATCCTCATTGCCGTGCGAGCTGGGATCGCACGGATTGAGGACGACTTCGAAGCGGCCCCCCGACATGGAAAGCGTCTGCATGCCTGCACTGACTGCTTCACCGAGTCGCTCAGCGGCGCTCTTGCGCGCGGCGCTCAGCTGCGCGGCCGCGGCCTCAAAGTCGCGGCGCGCTGCAGCCTCCTCGGCCACGAGCGCGTTCATGTCGGTGCTGAGCGTTAAGGCGTCGAGCCGCTCCCTCGTCTGAGCGTGAATCAGCGGCAGCTCGTCGGGCGTGACCTGCAGGCGGCGCGCCGCTCCGTGGATGGCCTCCAGGCGTGCTTCGACCTCGGTCAGCCGCTGGGGATCTAGCTCAAGACGCCCGAGATAGTCATTGAGCGTATATACGGCTTCCTGAATCTGGATGCGCGCGGGCTCGAGCGTCTCGACGACCGCGGCGAGCGAGCTGTCGACAGCGGCCAACTGCTCAATCCGGTGCACCGTTGCGGCGAGCCTGACCAGTAGGGCCTCATCGGACTCAGAAAGCGTATCGAGGGCCCGCTGCGTCCCTTCGATCAGGCTCGCGGCATGCGCCAATCGCGAATGCTCGAGCTGGATCTCGTCCCATTCCCCATGCGCTACGGCAAGCCGATCCAGTTCGGCGAGCTGTCTGGCAAGGTGTTCGCGTTCCTGCTCGAGTTGTTTGCGATCGCCCTCGAAACGCGCGCGCTTTTTGGCGAGTGATTGCCAGTTCGCAAAACCCAGTGCCAGTTGTCTTGCCATCTCCCCGAGCCCCGCCTCGCTATCGAGCAATTCACGCTGGGCGGCTGGGCGCAGCAGCGATTGATGGGCGTGCTGACCGTGGATGTCGACCAGCAATTCGCCAAGCGCACGCATCTGTCCGAGAGCGACCGCGACGCCATTGATCCATCCCTTGGAGCGCCCGGTGGCGTCAACTGTGCGGCGCATGATGATCTCGCCTTCCTCATCGATTGACTGCTCGGCCAGCCACGCGCGCGTGGCGTCGCTGCTGGCAAAATTCGCGACGACGTCGGCGCGACTGGCGCCCTCGCGCACCACGCTTGCGTCAGCCCGCTCGCCAAGTGCCAGCGCCAGTGCATCGATCAGGATGGACTTGCCCGCACCGGTCTCGCCGGAGAACACGGTGAAACCCTGCTGGAATTCGATTTCGAGGGACGCGACGATGACGAAGTCGCGGATGCTAAGGCTCTGCAGCATGCTAGTTACCCGGGCCGGATTTGCTTTCACCGCTACTGGGATGCAGGTTCCAGTGGAGCTTCTGGCGCAGTGTCGCAAAGTAGCTGTAACCGGTCGGGTGCCAGAATTGAACCGACAGTGGCGCGCGCGCAATGTTCACACGGTCGCCGTGCTGCAGTGCCGTATAGGACTGCATGTCGAAGTTGACGCTCACCTCGCGCCCACCTGTCACTTCGATTTCGATTCGACACGAATCCGGGATCACGATGGGCCGGTTGGACAAGGAGTGGGGCGCTATCGGGACCAGCAGGATACCGGCCACGCGCGGGTGCAGGATCGGTCCGGATGCAGACAATGCATAGGCGGTCGAGCCCGTCGGAGTGGCGATGATCAGGCCATCCGAGCGTTGGCTGTACATGAAGCGCCCATCGACGGCAACGGCCAGCTCCACCATACCGGAGACCGCGCCGCGCGCCACTACCACATCGTTTAAGGCCAGTGCCTCGAAGATCGTGACCCCGTCGCGTGTGATGCTTGCGGCCAGGAGGTGCCGCTCCTCGACTTCGAAATTGCCCGCCAGGATTCCCTCGAGCGCGCGCTGGGTATCCTCGAAGGGAATGTCGGTCATGAATCCGAGGCGTCCCTGGTTGATGCCAACCAGCGGGATCTGATAAGGCGCGAGGCGCCGCGCGATGCCAAGCATCGTGCCGTCACCGCCAACGACCACGACCAGATCGACCCTCGTGCCGATTTCCTCAGGGGACCAGGTTGGATAGCCGCTCGCTCCCACGGCCCGGGCCGTTTCCTTCTCGAGCACCACCGTGTGACCGGCGCTGCTGAGAAAGCGCGCGATCTCGCTAACCGGCGCGCTGCCGGCTCCGGCCTGGAACTTGCCGGCAACCGCGATGGTCCTTTTTTGCATGGCGCGATTATGCAGGATTGGTCACGCCGCGGGCGCGTTTTCAGGATCCTTGTGCCCAGAGCGCGCCGCGGCCACATTGCGCATTAGAATAGCAGCATGCTAGACCAGCGCGCCCAATTGCTACTGAAGACTCTCGTCGAGCGCTATATCGCCGAAGGACAGCCGGTCGGTTCACGCGCCCTGTCGCGTCATTCCGGACTGGACCTCTCGCCAGCGACCATCCGCAACGTGATGTCCGACCTCGAGGATCTTGGGCTGATTTCGAGTCCGCATACCTCGGCTGGCCGCGTGCCGACACCGCGCGGCTACCGTCTGTTTGTTGATTCGCTCATGACCGTCAGGCCGCTCGAAGAGCAGGCTACTTCGATGGTCGAGGGGCGGATCAAGCCCGACGAACCACAGCGCGTGATCTCAGTGGCGGCGCAAGTGCTCTCGAGCCTGTCGCAGTTCGCGGGGGTGGTGATGACCCCGAGGCGCGCCTCGGTATTTGCACACCTCGACTTTCTGCGACTCTCCGATACGCGCTTGCTGCTGATCATTGTGTCGCCCGACGGCGAGGTGCAAAACCGGATCATTTTCACGGACCGACCCTATTCCGCCGCCCAGCTCATGGAGGCGGCAAACTTTCTCAACGCCAATTACGCAGGCCACGCCATCGAGGCTGTGCATGAGAATCTCAAGCGCGAACTGCATCGCATGAGCCAGGACATCTCGCAGCTCATGCAGGCGGCGGTCGAGGCCAGCGGCGAGGTGCTCGGTGAGATTTCGGAGGACGTCGTCATCTCCGGTGAGCGCAATCTGCTGGAGAATGTCGACCTCTCGTCGAATATGGCTCATTTGCGCCAGTTGTTCGCACTGTTTGAGGAAAAGACGGGCCTTTTGCGCCTGCTCGATTTGTCGGCACGCGGTGAAGGCATTCAGATCTATATCGGCGGTGAATCGCAGTTCGTGCCGATGGACGATATGACGGTGGTCACCGCTCCTTACCGCGTCGATGGTCAGATCGTCGGAACGCTCGGTGTTATCGGACCCACGCGCATGTCCTATGAACGCGTGGTGCCAATTGTCGATATCACCGCGAGACTGCTCTCGAGTGCCTTGAGCCAGCATTGAGCCCGCGTCGGGCCTATCACCAATGCCTGCTTGCGGCACAATAGCGCCATGCGCTATCGAGTCGAACCTCCCCACCGCCACGGCAATCCCGCCCGCACGGCGATACTGCTCGTCAACCTGGGCACCCCTGACGCGCCCACGCCACCGGCGGTGCGTCGCTTTCTGAAGCAGTTTTTGTCGGATCCGCGGGTCGTTGAAATCCCGCGTCTGGTGTGGTGGCTCGTCTTGCACCTCTTGATCCTGCCGTTGCGGGCGCGCCAATCGGCGGCCAAGTACGCGCAGATCTGGAGCGAACAAGGATCGCCCTTGCTGGTGCACACCGAGCGCTTGGCGAGCCAATTGCGCGGACGTTTTGGGGCCTTGCGTCAGGACTACCAGGTAGCTGTCGCCATGCGCTATGGCAAGCCAGACGTGGCGGCCATGCTTGATGAGCTGCATGCCGCCGGCACCACCCGCCTTCTGGTCTTTCCCCTGTACCCCCAATACGCTGCCAGCACGACCGCGTCGGCGATGGATGCCGTCATGGACTGGTGTGCGCAAATCCGGTGCCTGCCGGAGCTACGTATGGTGCGCAGTTACCACGATCACCCGGCCTATATAGCCGCGCTGGTACAAAGCATCGGTGAGTACTGGGCGAGCCATGGGCGCCTTTTCTGGGGTACCGACGCCGCCAAGGAGCGCCAGGCGCGACTGCTCATCAGTTTTCACGGCGTGCCCGAGCGTAGCCTGCGTCTTGGCGATCCCTATCACTGCCAGTGCCAGAAAACTGCGCGCCTGATGACCGAGGCCCTGGGGCTCGATCCGGGCCAGGTTGTGCTGTGTTTTCAGTCCCGCTTTGGGCGCGCGCGCTGGCTTGGCCCCGAAACCGCGGCTACCTTAAAGCGCCTGGCTCGGGAGGGAGTCACGCACGTTGACGTGATCTGTCCGGGATTCGCGGTTGACTGCCTGGAGACACTTGAGGAGATCGCCTTGCTCGGCAAGAGCACCTTCCTCGCTGCAGGGGGGCAAAGCCTGCGCTATATCCCGTGCCTGAACGATTCGGCGCAGTGGGTGGCGCGCTTTGCCGAGATCTGTAACGCACACCTGCAGGGTTGGGAGTCGCTTCCCTCAGGGGATGATAGGGACGAGCAGCGCGCACGCGCGCTGGCGCTTGGCGCCACCGACTGATCAGTCGGTGGCCAGTGAATCGCCGAGTGCGCGCTTGACTACGCAAGCGACCCGCGCCTCGGGAGTGCTGGCACGCGCGGGATCGGCGGAGGCGCGTTCGGCGGCTCCAAGGCATACCACAAGGATGCACGCGCCCACGTAGGCGAGTACGACCAGTGTGGCTTTCCATGGTTTGACCTGGTTCATCGGGCTTGCTCCAAGCTTGGCTCGGGACTGTGCTGGGGTTGATCGGGACAACGCCTCGACGATACGCCTGTGTGCGCCAGCGAGCAGAGTGCGGCGCCAATCTTTGGTAACGAAATATTTCGCCGCGCGGATACTTAACAGGCGCCGATGGGTGATGGCCGGCCCGGCCGGATCGCCGAGGAAGGTCGAGCCGGTCAAAAAACCGCAAAAATGCCCCTTGAATACGCCCCGACCGACCCCACAGTGTCCGCTTGGCACCAATTCATTGTCATTCGAAGCGAGTCCGTCAATGCAGGAACAGGAAAATCAACAGAATCCATCCGGTCAAGCGGAGCCGGCCAGTCACAGCTCGGTCGAAGCCGCCGCTGAATCCGGCGCCAGCGCGGCGCAGAGCGAAGCGGCACAGGGCGCACCCGATCTCGCCCGAGAGCTCGAGACCGCCCGAGCCGAGGCCAAGACACACTTTGATGCATTTTTGCTGGCCCGCGCCGACATCGAAAACGTGCGCAGGCGCGCTCAGGAAGACGTCAGCAAGGCGCGCAAATTTGGCACCGAGTCCTTCGCGGAGAGCCTCTTGCCAGTCATGGACAGTCTCGAGGCCGCTCTCGCCGATACTGCGGCCGATCCGGTCAAGCTAAGAGAAGGCGTCGAGCTGACTTTGCGCCAGCTAGCGAGTGCATTTGAGAGAAATCGGCTCGTTGCGATCAATCCGCTGGGCGAGAAATTCGATCCGCACCGCCATCAGGCCATCGCCATGCAGCCCGCGGAGGGCGTGGCGGCCAATCACGTCATCAGTGTCCTGCAAAAGGGCTGGACGATAGCCGACCGGGTGCTGCGCCCGGCGCTTGTGACTGTCGCGCAGGGCTAAGAACCGGGGTCTGGGCAAAAATCGCGCCAATTGCTGCGCAAATCCCAATTAACCCTTGAAATTACGGGGTTTTGCACCAGATTCCCGATAGACAAGTAAATCGGAGCCAGGCACTCGGTGTCTGGCGTTTAAGGAGAAAAAAGTGGCAAAGATCATTGGAATCGACCTCGGTACAACAAATTCTTGCGTGGCCATCATGGAAGGTGGTACGCCCAAGGTGATCGAGAACAGCGAAGGTGCCCGCACCACGCCCTCGATCGTGGCCTACATGGAAGACGGGGAAGTGCTAGTCGGCGCGCCAGCCAAGCGCCAGGCCGTGACCAATCCGCGCAACACCCTCTACGCAGTCAAGCGCCTGATCGGGCGCAAATTCGCCGAGAAAGAGGTCCAGAAGGATCTCGACCTGATGCCTTATTCGATCGTGAAGGCCGATAACGGCGATGCCTGGGTCGCTGCACGCGACAAGCGGCTGGCGCCCCCGCAGGTCTCCGCCGAGGTGCTGCGCAAGATGAAAAAGACCGCCGAGGACTACCTCGGTGAAGAAGTGACCGAGGCCGTTATCACGGTTCCGGCGTACTTTAACGATAGCCAGCGTCAGGCGACCAAGGATGCCGGTCGAATTGCCGGCCTTGACGTCAAGCGCATCATCAATGAGCCGACCGCCGCAGCACTGGCATTCGGCCTGGACAAGCAGTCCAAGGGCGATCGCAAGATTGCCGTCTATGACCTGGGCGGCGGTACCTTCGACATTTCCATCATCGAGATTGCTGATGTCGATGGTGAAAAGCAGTTTGAAGTGCTCTCGACCAATGGCGATACTTTCCTCGGTGGCGAGGACTTCGACCAGCGCCTGATCGACTACATCATTGCTGAATTCAAGAAGGACCAGGGCGTCGATCTCTCCAAGGACGTGCTGGCTCTGCAACGCCTGAAGGAGTCGGCAGAAAAGGCGAAGATCGAACTGTCGTCGTCGGCGCAGACGGAAATCAACCTGCCCTATATCACCGCCGACCAGTCAGGCCCCAAGCACCTGAACGTCAAGGTCACGCGTGCCAAGTTCGAGTCGCTCGTCGAAGAGTTGATCTCCCGCACCATCGATCCCTGCCGAATCGCGATCAAGGATGCCGGCGTCACCGTTGAACAGATCGACGACGTGATTCTGGTGGGCGGCATGACACGCATGCCCAAGGTCCAGGAAACCGTGCGCGACTTCTTCAAGCGCGAACCGCGCAAGGACGTCAACGCTGATGAAGCGGTGGCTGTCGGCGCCGCGATTCAGGGCGGTGTGATGCAAGGCGACGTCAAGGACGTGCTGCTGCTCGATGTTACGCCGCTGTCGCTCGGTATCGAGACGCTCGGTGGCGTCATGACCAAGATGATCAAGAAGAACACGACCATCCCGACCAAGTTCAGCCAGACCTTCTCGACGGCCGACGACAATCAGGGCGCGGTGACCATCAAGGTTTTCCAGGGCGAGCGCGACATTGCTGTGGGTAACAAGATGCTCGGCGAATTCAATCTTGAGGGAATTCCACCGGCTCCGCGCGGCACACCGCAGATCGAGGTGAGTTTTGACATCGACGCCAATGGCATCTTGCACGTGGGCGCCAAGGACAAGGCTACCGGCAAGGAAAACAAGATCACCATCAAGGCTAACTCTGGCCTGAACGAGGGTGAGATTGAGCGCATGATCAAGGATGCCGAGGCCAATGCGGAAGAAGACGCACGCCAGATCGAGATCACTAACGCGCGTAACCACGCGGATGCACTCGTGCATAGCGTCAAGAAGTCGCTCGTCGACTACGGTGACAAGCTTGAGGCCGACGAGAAGCAGCGTATCGAAGATGCGCTCAAGGCCTGTGAGGAAGTGCTGAAGTCGCAATCGGCGAGCAAGGCGGACATCGAAGCCAAGAGTGAGGCGCTCATGAACGCCTCGCAAAAACTCGGTGAGAAGATGTATGCCGATGCCCAGGCGGCCGCGAACGCCGCCGCACCGGGCAGCGACGCCGCCGGCGCAGGCGCGCAGCACGCAGGGGAGAAACCGGCCGCCGATGATGATGTTGTCGACGCGGAATTCAAGGAAGTAAAGCGCGGCTAGAGCATCGATCGCGCGGCGTGTGAGTCACCGGGACGCTGGCTTTGGCCGGCGCTCCCGGTTTTGCTATTGATTCGGCAAGCGGGAAACGAATGGCCAAAAGGGACTATTACGAAATTCTGGGAGTCGCGAAGAACGCTTCTGACGATGAAATCAAGAAGTCCTATCGCAAGCTCGCCATGAAATACCATCCGGACCGTAATCCGGATAACAAGGTCGCCGAGGACAAGTTCAAGGAGTCCAAGGAGGCTTACGAAATGCTCTCGGACGCCGACAAGCGGGCCGCCTACGACCGCTATGGACATGCCGGCGTCGATCCCAATATGGCTGCCGGCGCGGGTGGTTTCGGTGGCGGCATGGGCGGCGGCTTTGCCGACGCATTTGGCGACATTTTTGGCGATATCTTCGGCAATGCCGCGGGGGCGGGTGCGCGTGGGCGCGGCGCCGGCGGCGCACAGGCCTATCGCGGGGCCGATCTGCGCTACGCGATGGATATCACGCTCGAACAGGCGGCCCAGGGTTACGAGACCCAGATTCGCATCCCCGCCTGGGACGAATGCGAGGTCTGCAAGGGCAGTGGCGCAAAGCCCGGAACCAAGCCGCAGACCTGCCCGACCTGCAATGGTCACGGCGCGGTGCGCATGCAGCAGGGTTTCTTTTCGATCCAGCAGACCTGCCCGAAGTGCCATGGCAGCGGCAAGTTCGTAGCCGACCCCTGCGTTGCCTGCGAGGGCCTTGGCAAGACCAAGCGCAACAAGACCCTCGAGGTCAAGATTCCGGCGGGTATCGATGATGGAATGCGCATTCGCTCATCGGGCAATGGCGAACCGGGTGTCAACGGTGGGCCACCTGGTGACTTGTATGTGGAAATCCACATCAAGGGTCATCCGGTGTTCCAGCGCGAGGGCGATGATCTGCATTGCGAGGTGCCGGTGTCATTTGCCACGGCGGCGCTGGGGGGTGACATCGACATCCCGACACTGAACGGCAAGGGCTCGATCAATATTCCCGAGGGTACTCAGAGTGCCAAGACCTTCCGGCTGCGCGGCAAGGGGATCAAGGGCGTGCGCTCGGGCTATCCGGGCGATCTCTACTGTCACATCGTCGTTGAGACACCGATTCGCCTGACCGAGCCCCAGAAAAAGCTGCTGCGCGAGTTCGATAAATCAACGCGCGAAGGCGGAGCCAAGCACAGTCCGCAAAGTAAGACCTGGTTCGACAAGGTCAAGGACTACTTTGCTGAGTAAACGCTGGATAGCCCGCTTGATCTGGCAATCGGCTGCGATCAATCGGGCGCGTCGTTAGGGGGGCGCGCAGCCTCCCGTAGCGGGCCCGCAGCCCTCAGCTCGGGACGTAGGTCAGCCGGACGTAAATGGGCGCGTAGGCTTCGGCTTGCGTGATGTCGATCAGCGATTCGCGCGCGAGCTCCAGGAGCGCAAGAAAATGCACGATCGCCACCGGGATGCCGCGTGCCGCATCGAAGAGCTCACTGAATTCGATGAAGCGCAGCCCATTGAGCTGACGCAGGATCATGCTCATGTGCTCGCGCACCGAAAGCTGTTCGCGCATGATCTTGTGCGAGGCCCCGAGCTTGGCGCGTTTTAAGACCTCCGCCCATGCAGCCGCGAGGTCGGGCAAGCTTACTTCCGGCAGGCGCTGGGCATCGCTGCGATCAATCTGGACCTGCGCGCGCAGGAAATCACGCCCGAGAGTCGGCAGGGTGTCGATGCGCTGTGCGGCCAGTTTCATCTGCTCATACTCGAGCAGGCGCCTGACCAGTTCGGCGCGCGGATCCTCGGCTTCTTCGCCGCTATCGCTCTTCTTGACAGGTAGCAGCATGCGCGACTTGATCTCGATCAACATCGCCGCCATCAACAGGTATTCGGCGGCGAGTTCCAGATTGCTGCCCCGTATCTGTTCGATATAGCCAAGATACTGACGCGTCACTTCGGCCATCGGAATGTCGAGGACATTGAAATTCTGACGTCTGATGAGGTAAAGCAAAAGGTCGAGCGGCCCCTCAAAGGTCTCCAGAAAGACTTCGAGGGCGTCAGGCGGGATGTAGAGATCCTGCGGTAACTTGAATAGCGGCGCACCGTAGAGTCGCGCGAAGGCGACGCCGTCGATTACCTGCGGGGTTGACTCGGCTGCTGTGATGGGCAATTCGGTAGGTGCTGCCAACACGGGACTGGACGACACCTGAGCCTAGCCCTTGATCTGGTAGACATAGGCCATCTGGGGCAGCGTCGCCGCATCGCGACGCGCACGCTCATCCAGCGAGACCGGAGTCTTGTCCCACCAGATTGCGCGGCCTTTTTGTTGCTCCGCTTCGATGCCCGGATTGTGCTTCTTAAGGTCGGCCAGAAATTGAGTGACTTCAGAGACGTACATCGGCAAGTTCCCCTTGGCGTAAGCGACGATTTTACCGCGTTGCACGCCTCACTCCAAATACACGCGCAAAGCAGCCCCAGGTCTCGCTGGGGTGCGCGCGCCCGGACCCTAGGTCTTCGCCTTGTGCCCCTGGGGAGGGGTCTCGTCGATGCCCGCGCCGCGACGCCGTAGCGCCTCGCGCAGCAGGTACTCGATTTGCGCGTTTACGCTACGCAGCTCGACACCGGCGAGACGTTCGAGCTGCTGCCAGAGCACCGGGTCAAGACGCAGCAGAAATGATTTCTTGCCGGGACTGGCCATCGGCTTAGCGCCGCACCCGGCTGCGCTCAAGCGCGGCTGCGAGGCGTTCTGGCTCATCGGTGCCAAGCAAGAACGAGCGACCGTTGCTGCGCCTGATCAGGATCACCGCGCTTCCGCTGACGTTGTAGAGCCAGCCGCGCCGCGTGAAACGGATACCCTTGCCGGTGAAGAAGCTGGTCTTGGTGGGCTCGATGCTTTCGATCTCACGCAGGGGCACCGAAAAGCGTATCAAGCCCACACCGAATGCCCAGCGCAGCCGTTCATGGTCGATGCGTATCGACAGCCAGCCAAACAGCAGCGGGGTGAGCAGCAGCACCGTCGCTCCCGCGTAGAGCATCACCGCGGGTGCGGTTGCCGGAATTCCGCGAGTGGCCAGCCAAAATCCGATCAGACAGACAGGTACGAAGCCCACTATCGACCAGGCAATCTGACTGTGCTCGTAGACGGGACGGTCGGACTTCATGGTCGCTCCTAGTTGTAGAGCGTGCCCGCATTGAGCACCGGCTGAACATCGGACTCGGCGCACAAGACGACCAGAAGATTGCTCACCATGCTCGCTTTGCGCTCGTCATCGAGTTCGATGATCTTGCGCTCCGAGAGTCCCTGCAGCGCCATTTCGACCATGCTGACTGCGCCAGCGACGATGCGGCTGCGCGCGGCGATGATGGCTTCGGCCTGCTGGCGCCGCAGCATGACCCCGGCGATTTCGGGCGCGTAGGCTAGGTGAGTGAGCTTGGCGTCCTCGATGTGGATACCGGCAATCTCGAGCCGCTCGGACAGCTCGTCGGTAAGGCTCTTGGTGATCTGGGCGGTGGACGAGCGCAGCGTGATTGGAGCGCCCGGGCCGCTGTGCTCGCCCTCATCGTAGGGGTAACTTGACGCAAGGTGCCGAATCGCCGTCTCGGACTGGATGTGGATGTAGCCCTGGTAGTCCTCAACATCGAAATAGGCCTGTGCGGTGTCGCGTACGCTCCAGACGATCACCGCCGCAATCTCGATTGGATTGCCACGCAGATCGTTCACCTTGATTTTGTCGCTGGTGAAATTGCGGGCGCGCAGGCTGATCTTCTGCTTGCGCAGAAAGGGATTGGCCCACCTCAGTCCGCCAGAACGATCGGTGCCGTGATAGCTGCCAAACAGGGTCAGGATCGCCGCCTCGTTGGGCGAAAGCATGTAGATGCCGGTAATCGAGGCAAATGCGGTCAAGCCGAGCAGCACCGGCACGATAAGTCCGCCAAGAACGCCGCTGGCTCTTGCCACCGATATCACCGCCACCACCACACACAATAAAGCCACTGCAAGTGCTGCGTAGCCACTCAGACTAGAGACTGCTCGCTCGCTGGTGCGCCTTGTGCTCATGACTTTCCCCATCAAGTGACGCAATGCCGGGAGGGCGATTGCAAAGTGATATCACTTTAATATAGAAAAGGCCAAAGGGCAAGTTGCCGTTTATTACTGCGTGGGCCCGCCTGGCGCACACGCTAACTGCTGCACGCCGGGCGCGAAGAACAAAGCGCGTCAGTCGGCGCTTGGGGGCTCGTCCGAGACCCACTCGTAGTGAGGCATGTTGGAGCCAACCTTGCTTACTCGCTCGTAGTGTCCCTTGGGTTTTTTTCCGGCCGCCTCGGTGGCCGCGTCGGGCTTGGCAGCTGGATCGGCGGTTTGCACCGCGGCTGGCTTGGCGTCGCCGGTCGGGGCCTCCTTCGGAGCTTCGGGAGCCGGCGCTGGCTGTGATTGCTGTGCGAGTACCGCGGTGTTGAGGAGGACAGTGGACAGACTTAAGGCTCTGGCAAAACGTGCGAATGGCATTCGGACCCCGAGGTGAAATCAATCGATAAGGCCGCAGTCGAGGAGCGGGCGCTGCAGCGAGTGCGGAAAAAAACCAGCCCGCACCCTACCACAGCTTCCTGTGGCGG
>CAJCHO010000072.1 GCA_903970145.1 Mycobacteriaceae bacterium
CAACGATACCCTTGCTGCCCATGCCCGCCTCCGTGAGGCCCAGATGCAAAGGATAGTCGGCGCGCCGCGCCAGTTCGCGATACACCGCGATCAGGTCCTGCACACCTGAAACCTTGCAAGACAGGATGATGCGATTACCCGCCAGTCCGAGTTCCTCGGCGCGCTGCGCATTCTCGATGGCCGAGGTAACGAGTGCTTCGTGCATCACGGCTTGCGCATCGGCCGGTTCGGTGCGCCGCGCATTCTCGTCCATGACGCGCGCTAAGAGCTCCTGATCGAGGCTGCCCCAGTTCACACCGATCCGAACCGGCTTGTCGTAGCGACATGCCACCTCGATCATCTGCGCGAAGTTGTCACCACGCCGCTCGCCCTTGCCGATGTTTCCCGGGTTGATGCGATATTTCGAAAGCGCCTGCGCACAGTCAGGGAACTGGGTGAGCAGCTTATGTCCGTTGTAGTGAAAGTCGCCGATTAGCGGAACATCTATTCCCATGCGGTCAAGCTGCTCGCGAATGACCGGGACTTCGCGCGCGGCTTCGGGGGAATTGACGGTAATGCGCACGGTTTCCGAACCGGCGCGCGCGAGTTCCTTGACCTGGATCGCGGTGGCAATCGCATCCGCCGTGTCGGTGTTGGTCATCGATTGCACCATGATCGGCGCACCACCGCCGACGCGTACTGCGCGCGAACCATAACTGATGGTGACCCCACGCGAGGTGCGTCGTGGCGATGCGGATGCGGGATTGGTCATTGCGAATTCCTCGTTACTTGAGCACCACGTGGGCCACGCGCTCGCGGCTCGTGAAGGGTGCCAGGTCGATTTCATTGCCACGCCAGGTGAGCGTTACCACCGGGGCATTGCCGACCACTACGTCAAATGGTGCCTTGCCGTCGAGCGACTGGTCGACGCCGGCATGGCTCAACTGGGACCAGACGATATGGCCGTCGGCCTCGCGCACCTCGACCCATGATTCTCCATTAAAGCGCAGGCGCAACAGATCGGCGCGCACTGTCCGCTCACGCGCACTCGCTGCGCCGCTCGCGTCCGTCGGTGCTGGCGCCATGCTGACTGCGGGCAAGGCCGCCGACGGGTTAGCCTCGCCTCGGGGCGCCATGGTGCCGCCAGTCTGGACGCCGGGCGCAAGCGCAAGCGGTGTCGTCGCCCCACCGGCGGGCGCCCCCACAGGGGCGGGCGCCGGACTTACCGCGTTCCCAGATTCGGCGCTGTCGACCGGAATCACCCTCACTACGGGACTGTTCTGGGCATTCGTAGCCTGCCCGTCGGATGTCAGCGAGCTGACAAGCTGTTCGAGCTTGTGAAACGACTCGGTGCCACTCCACCAGATGGCGATGCCAAGCAGCGCCACCAGCAGGGTCCAGCGCACCATCCGTGCCGTATGGCGACGATCGTGGCTGCCGCTACTGCGCTCCGGAAAGGGTGTGGTCAGCGAAGGGGTGAGATTAATCGACGCCTGTTCGCGGGTCGATCCAAATTCGCTCGCAAGCAGAGTCATCAGTGCGTCGGCGTCAGCCTTGACCACCTGGGCGTAGCTGCGCAGAAAACCGCGCAGATAGGGACCCTGAGGCAGTTCGGACCACTGGTCGGCCTCGAGCGCCTCGATCCTGCGCGGCGCGACCTTGAGCAGGCCGGCCACGCTCTCGATGGACTGTCCCTGGGCCTCGCGCGCCGCGCGCAAACGACTACCTACGGAGTCGCGCGGCGCGTTGGCGGGAGCCGGGTTTGCCTGCGCCTGTTCAGAGGGGGCATCCGGCGTCGCCTGTGCGTCGCCAGACTCGTCACTGACCATAGTCGTGGTGCGCGAACGCCTGCGTTTCGGGCGCATTCGGGAACGAGCGCGTGAGCTGCGTGCCAAGGCTGAGCTCCTCCGGACCGTGACCGAGCGCGTGCTCGACGCGGATTCCCAGCCACAGCGACTCGGGTCCAGGATTGCCCCCCTTATTGACGAGGCTGACGTAAAAGCGTGCCCGCTCGAAGTCCTTGCGCTGAAAATAGATCTGCGCCAACGCCAAGGCCGACAGACCACCTACCGGATCACGTTCGAAGGATTTACGAAAGAACTCCTCGGCCTGGTTGAGATCGCCGCTATGCATGGCACACAGGCCGGCATTCTGGAAGGCACGGGACGCCTGGGTGAACAGCGGATTCTGCGTCGCCCGCACGAAGTGCGGCATCGCTTCTGCGATCCGATCGTTCTGGCAGAGATACCAGCCGTAATTGTTGTTGACGTCCGAATCGTTGGGCGCCAATTGCAGGGCGTGCTGGAAATTCTGCTCGGCAAGCTGCTTGTCACCGAGTTCCTGATAGACCAGCGCCAGGATGTCGTACGCGTCCGGGAAAGTCGGGTCGGCCTGCAGCGAAATCTTCAGCTCATCGAGAGCCGTCGAATAACGGCCATCCTGGTAGTAGCTGACCGCCAGTTGCATACGCAGCCGCGCCTTCTTACGCGCCTCGCTATCGGGTACCCGGTCCTGCAGGTTGACGCTCTGACTGGTCACTCCCGAATAGGAAGAGCTGGTAGTCGGGTTCAGGTTCAGCTGGGTCGAATTCTGGCTGACGATCGGCGTCGGATCCGGTGCCTTGGGTGTGGTGGTACAGGCGCACAGTGCATAGCACAGTCCAGCGAGTGCGCCCTGCGCCAAAAGCCGCGCGGCACCAGTCGTCGGGGTCTGCGTAAATCGGGTCATTGAGCAACCTCCGTGATGGGCACGATGCGCTGCGAGCGCTGCGCAAGTCGTGTCCGGTCCTGAACCTCGCCCGCAAGCTGCCCGCAGGCCGCGTCGATGTCGTCGCCGCGCGTTTTTCTGGTCGTGGTCACTATACCTGCCGCCAGCAGCACCTCGGCGAAAGCGCGAATTCGTTCACGCGGCGAACAGGCCAGATGCGAATCGGGAAACGGATTAAAGGGTATCAGGTTGAATTTGCACGGCACGTCGCGCACCAGTGCGACGAGCTCGGCGGCATGCGCGGCGCTGTCATTGATGCCATCGAGCATCACGTACTCGAAAGTGATGAAGTCGCGTGGCGCGTGCACCAGGTAGCGCGTGCAGGCAGCGAGCAATTGATTGAGCGGATACTTGCGATTGAGCGGGACCAGTTCGTCGCGCAGCGCGTCGTTAGGCGCATGCAGGGAGACTGCCAGCGCCACCGGGCAATCCTCGCCCAGGCGGTCCATCATGGGAACTACGCCCGAGGTTGAGAGCGTGACACGGCGACGCGACAGGCCGTAGGCATTGTCATCGAGCATCAGCCGCAAAGCTGTGAGCGTGTTTTCATAGTTCAACAGCGGCTCGCCCATTCCCATGAGCACGACATTGCTGATGATTCGCTCGCCGCGCTCCTCGCCGCTCTGAACCGCGCCGAGTGCCCGATTGGCCCACCACAACTGGCCGATGATCTCGGCGACGCCCAGATTGCGCGAAAAGCCCTGCTTGCCGGTCGAACAGAAGCGACAGTTGACGGCGCAGCCGGCCTGGGTCGAGATGCATAGGGTGCCACGCTGGGTCTCGGGGATGAAAACCGACTCGATCGCATTGCCGGCGCCCACGTCGAGCAGCCACTTGCGCGTGCCGTCCTCTGAAACGTGGTCAGCCAGTACCGCCGGCGCGCGCACCTCGGCATGCTCGGCGAGCTTGGCGCGCAGGGACTTCGCGAGATCGGTCATCGCCGCAAAGTCGCCCTCATAGGCGCGGTGCAGCCAGCGCAGCAGCTGCCGCGCACGAAACGGCTTTTCGCCGTGTTCGGCACACCAGGCGATAAGGCCGGCGCCATCCAGGTCGAGCAGGTTAACGGGGCGATTCACGATCAAGGGACAGCTAACCGAGCCGCTCGTGACGAGTTAGCGCGAATATACGTCAAGCGCGGGGAAGAAGTAAGCGACTTCCACGCGTGCTGTATCCGGTCCATCAGAGCCATGCACCGCGTTGGCGTCGATGCTGTCGGCGAAGTCGGCGCGGATGGTTCCGGCGGCCGCCTTTTTCGGATCCGTCGCACCCATCAGGTCCCGATTTTTCTGGATTGCGCTCTCGCCTTCGAGGACCGTGATCATGACGGGTCCTGAAGTCATGAAATCGACCAGATCCTTGAAGAAGCCGCGCTCGCGGTGAACGGCGTAGAATCCTTCGGCCTGGGCGCGCGAGAGCTGGGTCATGCGCGCAGCGATGACCTTCAGACCGGCGTCTTCGAATCGGCTGTAGATCTTGCCGATGACGTTTTTTGCCACGGCATCAGGCTTGATGATCGACAGGGTGCGCTCAATCGCCATAAAAACTCCAAAAGAAAGAACGAATTAGTGAAAAAAACAACTTTAAATTATAGCATGGGGCCCCATCTGGAAGCTGGCGCCGGGCGCAAGCCGGGCCCGGTATCGCGGAGCCTTTTGGGCACGCAATGCAACTTAGCGACAGTTTTGGTAGTCTCAGGCATGAGCGATCCGCTCACACTGCATGTGGAGGCATCATGAACGACAACCTGCAACGAGCACCCGGCTACGTGCTGGACGCTGATCAACCGAGCCTGGGCGTGCGCAATCGAGTATTGCGCAACACCTACTGGCTGTTGGCGCTGTCCCTGCTGCCAACCATAGGCGGCGCCTGGTACGGAGTGGTGAGCGGGATCGCCCACTCGCCCGGCATTCTGCTGGTGCTGGTGCTGGCGAGCTTTGGGCTGATGTTTGGAATTTACGCGCTGCGCAATAGCGCCGCCGGGGTGGCCGTGCTGCTTGGCTTCACCTTCGTGATGGGCCTGATGCTCTCCAACCTGCTTAGCTTCACCTTGCGGCTGGCCAACGGGCCCGAACTGATCATGCTCGCATTCGGGGGCACGGCTGGCGTGTTTTTCGCGATGGCGACCGTAGCGACGGTCAGCAAACGTGACTTTTCCGGTCTCGGTCAGTGGCTTTTCGCCGGACTGATCGTAATCGTCGTCGCCGGGCTCGTCAGCCTGTTCGTACATACCACCGCGCTCAGTCTGGCCATTTCGGTGGTCGCCATCTTCGTGTTTTCCGGGCTGATGCTCTACGACGTGCAGCGCGTTGTGCGCGGCGGCGAGACCAACTACATCACCGCCACGCTGGCGATCTATCTGGACATCATCAACCTGTTCCAGAATCTGCTGTTTCTGCTGAGCATCTTCTCGGGCAATAGCCGCAACTGAGCTTGCCCCGGTGCGCGCCGCCTCTAGCGCGGCGCGCGCTCGAGAAGTGCTATCGATTCGACGTGCGAGGTGTGCGGGAACATGTTGATCACACCCGCCCCGAGCAGGCGATAGCCCCCCTGGTGCACCAAAATCGCGGCGTCGCGCGCAAGGGTCGCCGGATTACACGACACATAGACGATGCGGCGCGGCCCGTCGGCGGACGCTGCCAGGGTGCGTGCCACCGTCAGCGCCCCCTCACGCGGTGGATCGATCAGCATGCGATCGATCGCCCCCATTTTCTCCTGATGGGCGAGCGTGAACTCAAACAGATTGGCTTCGATAAAACTGGTGCGCTCGGCAAGCCCGTTGGCCGTCGCGTTGGCCCGGGCGCGCGCAAGCAGTGCCGCGCTGCCCTCGACGCCAACGACGTGTCCTGCAGAGCGCGCCATGGCAAGGCTGAAGTTACCCAACCCGCAAAAGAGGTCAGCCACGCGCTCGTGCGGCTGTGGATCCAGAAGGCGCACGGCCCGCTCGACCAGGACGCGATTGATCTGTTGATTGACCTGGGTAAAGTCGGTCGGACGAAACGGCATGCGCAGGCCGAACTCGGGCAACTCATAGGACAGCTCGACGGCAGCGTGCGCGAACGGCGTCGCGCCGTGCGTCCCGCGCCCTCGGCGTATTCGATCTGCGGCAGGCGTCGGCGTATGCTCAGGGCGCTTATCAATTCGCGCAGTTGCGGCAGCAACAGCCCGAGTTTGGGCGCCAGCACATCGCAGCTGCGCATATCGGCGATCCAGCTGCGGCGCCGCTCGTGAAATCCGACCAGCACACCCTTGCGCGGCACCTCCCGGACCGACAGGCGGGCACGCAGACGATACCCCCAGGACGGCCCGTGGATTGGCCGGTAGATCACTTCCGGACGCAGGCGCGCAAGGTGCCACAGATTGTCCTCGAGCACGCGCTGCTTGACTGCCACCTGGCTGCGCGGCTCCAGATGCTGCATCGAACAGCCGCCGCACACACCAAAGGAGGGACAGCGTGGCGTCACCCGCGCCGAGCTGGCGATGAGCACGCGCGTTACGGTGGCGATCTCGTAGGAGGGTTTGCGATGCCAGCTCGAACATTCCACAGTCTCGCCGGTCAGCGCACCTTCGACAAAGATGACCTTGCCCTCGCGATGGGCGACACCTCGCCCCTCCTGGTCCAGCGACTCGATCACAAGCGTTGAGAGGGACATCACGATACTGTTGGGAACCCTGGCAGCCGGACCACGTATCCGGCTAGCGCCAGGCGGCGAGGTACTCGCGCCAGTGATTCTCGGGCAAGGCCGCAATCGTCCCCCGTGCCAGCTCGACCTCTGCACGGTAGGCATCGAGAGTGTGGATGCCGCGCAAGAGCTGGAAGCGGCAGAAGACGAGCCACGTATTGAGCACATCGGTCTCACAATAGTTTCGGATCTCGCCGATGCGACCGGCCTGATAGGCCGGCCAGACCTGGCTGCCATCCATGCCAAGCTTGCCGGGAAAGCCACACAGCCTGGCCACTTCGTCCAAGGGCGCGGCGGCGCGCGCCTGGTACATAGCCAACAGATCCATCAGATCGAGATGACGGGTGTGATAGCGACTGATGTAATTGTTGTAGCGAAAATCCCGGTCGTCGTCGCCGAGCTCCCAAAAGCGGGCGGCGCTGACGCCGTGAATCAGCGCTCGATACGAGAGCACGGGCAGATCGAAGCCCGAACCGTTCCACGAGACCAGCTGCGGGGTGTATTTCTCGATGGTTCGATAAAAGGCCTGAATCAGGGCGGCCTCGCCATCTTCGAGAGTTCCGAGGGAGCGCACCCGCAGGCCGTCGGCATCGCGAAACAGGCAGGAAATGGCTACCACGCGATGCAACTGATGTGCAAGAAAATCGCGCCCGGTCTTCTCTACCCGCGCCGCGAAGGCGCGCGCAGCCACCTCGGCGTCGTCGACTGTCTCATCCCACTCGTTGAGCACACGCAGTCCGGCCACATCCGGGATCGTCTCGATGTCAAAAACAAGTACCGGAGTCACGATTGCGCCATCACAGCAAGGCGTCCTTGCCCACGCCATGGGTCGCGAGGGTGCGTTTTAGGCGCAGCAGGGCTTCCTGCTGAATCTGGCGCACGCGCTCGCGCGTGAGTCCCAATTCGATTGCCAGGTCTTCGAGGGTGGACGGATCGTGATCCTTGAGCCCGAAGCGGCGCTCGACGACAAAGCGCTGTTTGTCGGACAGGCGTGCGAGCCACTCGGCCATCAGCTTTTCGAGTTCACCTTGCATCGTGCTCGATTCGGGCGTCGCCGAACCGGTGTCAGCCAGCGTATCGCCCAGCGACAGGCTGGGATCGATATCAAGCGGCGCATCAAGCGACGCGGTGTGTTCGGAGAGCGCGAGCACATCGGTGACGTCTTCGCGACTGCGTCCGAGCAGGTGCGCGATCTGCTCGTGGGTCACTTCACCACCGTGGATGCCGCTCGCGCGCGCCGCATCCTCGAGATGGCGCTTGGCGCGCAACACCGAGTTGAGGTCGCGTACCACGTGCACCGGCAGGCGCACGGTGCGCGACTGGTTGACCACGGCGCGCTCGATGGCCTGGCGGATCCACCAAGTAGCGTAGGTCGAAAAACGAAAACCGCGCTGCGGCTCGAACTTCTCGAGTGCGTGAATCAGGCCGAGATTGCCCTCCTCGATCAGGTCGAGCAGGGCGACACCGCGGTTCAGGTAATGCTTGGCGATGCTGACGACCAGACGCAGGTTATGCTCGATCATCAACTGGCGCGCCGCGAAGTCGCCCGCGGCAGCGCGCGTGGCAAGCTCAAGCTCCTCGCCGGCCGACAGGAGCGGCTTGGCACCGATGCCCTGCAGATAGAACTGGATGCCATCGACGGCCGATTCGCCGGGTTCATGAGCGGCGCTGGCGGCACCGGCGTCGTCGCTGGCGCCCGCTTGAACGGGTAAATCCTCGTTGCCCGCGTCGTCATCGATTCCGAGCACCTGTGCGTCTTCGTCGCTGTCTGCCTCGCCGTTTGCATCGAGGCTGGCAGCGGGGGGCGACTCAGAAGCCTGCTCTTCTGGTGCGACAGGCGGACGCGACCGGTCTCGAACCATTATCTGGCCGGCAGGTATTTGAGCGGATCGACCGGTTTGCTTTGCAGGCGAATTTCAAAGTGCAGCTCGACGCGATCGGCGTCGGAGTCACCCATTTCGGCAATCTTCTGCCCCTTTTTCACTGCTTCCTTCTCACCCACGATGATCCTGCTGTTGTGCGCGTATACCGACAGCAGATTTGCGGAATTCTTGACGATTACCATGTTGCCGAATCCGCGCGTGCCCGGTCCGGCATAGATCACCGTGCCATCGGCGGCGGCGACAATTGGCGTGCCGAGCTTGCCGCCGATATTGATGCCGCGGTTGGTGACCTCGTTGAATTCGCCAATCAGAGGGCCGTTGGCGGGCCAGCCCCAGGCAATGTTGTCGTCCCCCTGGCCGGCATCGGCCACTGCTGGCGCTGCCACCGCGGCACTCGCCACTTCCGGCGCTGGCGGGACACTTTCCGGATGTGACACCTCAGCCCAGGCTGCGTCGCTGTAAGCGCGCTTGGCGCCCGAGGGTTGTGTCCGGGGAGTAAGGTCAGCGACCGCGACGCCTGTGAGCGGACGCTGCTCGACACTGGTTGAAGCAATGCCAATCGACTGGATCCCCGCGACCGCAGCGGTATCGGGTGCGGAGACACGCAGCACCTGGTCGACATGGATGTGGTATCCGGCATCAAGATTGTTCCAGGCAGCGATCTGGTGATAATCGATTCCAACGGCGCGCGCGATCGAATAAATCGTGTCGCCACGCTTGACTGTATAGGTCGCAACGGCCGCGCTGTCGGACTGCTGGGGAGGTGCCACTGCCGCCGCCGGTGCCGAAGACGCGCTTGGCGAGCGGTCAACGACAGGCGCTTCATAGCGCGCGGTTGAACAGCCTCCCACGATTACGAGGCAAGCCAAAAGGGCGGCACGCGCCCGAGATACGGAATCGAATCGGATGGTCTGCATGAAGGGATTTCGGAGTAACGGCGCTGCGGTAGCGAGCCACGTGAGTTTAACGCACAAATGTACGGCCAAGGCTGCACGGACGCGCCTGTCTGAGTGCGCTAAGACACGCCGGGCAGGAGCGGCACAAAACGCACGGCGTCGTGGACGGTACGACGAAAGCTGCCCGCTGTCTCGCGCCTGATGATGCACAGGCTCTGCCGATCGGCGGCCCCGAGGGGCGCGATCGCGCGTCCGCCGATAGCGAGCTGATCGAGCAGGCTCTGCGGCAGATCTGCGGCGCCCGCCGCAATCAGCATGCCGTCGAAAGGTGCCGAATCGGCAATTCCGGCAAGGCCGTCGCCAAACACCAGTCGCAGATTGGCCAGCCGCAGGGGGCGCAAGTTCTGGCGCGCGCGCTCGTGAAGCGCGCGGATGCGTTCGACCGAGAACACCTCGCCGCAGCAACAGGCAAGGATCGCCGCCTGGTAACCGCAACCGGTGCCTACCTCGAGAACCCGTGCCGGCTTGCCGCCATCGAGCAGCATCTGGGTCATCAGGCCAACGACCAGCGGCTGCGAAATCGTCTGCTCAAAACCAATCGGCAGCGCACTGTCCTCGTAGGCGCGACTGGCCAGTCCCTCGTCGACAAAGTCATGGCGCGCGACGCGCCGCATGGCGGCCAGCACATTGGCGTCGCGCACCCCGTTGTCCATGAGCCGCGACACCATGCGCTCGCGCAGGCGCGCCGACGTCATGCCAAGACCTTGCGCCGGCGGCGCGCTGGCGGCCGGTGCCGCGCGGCTCGCGGCGGGCGCCTTGGCGCTCGCCTCGGGCAGGCGCCCCATCCAGCGTTTGCGACCTCCGGATGCGCTCACCGGGCAAGCCAGGCGCGCACGGGCGCGATCTGATCCATCTGCGTCAGATCGATTTGCAGAGGTGTCAGCGACACCCTGCCCTCCCCGGTAGCATGGAAATCGGTGCCCGGGCCGGCCTCGCGTGCCGCGCCGACCGCTCCAATCCAGTACATCTTCTCGCCGCGCGGATTGTTTGTCGCAAATACCGGCTGCGAAGGATGGCGCTTGCCCAGGCGGGTGCATTCGATGGGTCCCATGTGCTCGATCGGCAGACTGGGAATATTGATGTTGAGCAGACACGGCGCAGGCAGGGGCTCGCGCAGATGGCGCGCCACGATCTGCGCTGCCACGCTGGCAGCAGCGTCGAAATGCGCGGATTCCTTCTCGACGAGCGAAAACGCCAGTGCCGGCAGCCCGAACAGGAAACCTTCCATGGCGGCCGCCACCGTACCTGAATAGATAGTGTCCTCGCCCATGTTCTGACCGTTATTGATCCCCGAGACTACAAGATCGAAGGGCGCATCGAAAAGACCCGTGAGCGCGATGTGCACACAATCGGTCGGTGTGCCATTGACGTAGTAAAAACCGTTGGGCGCCCGGTGCACCGCGAGCGGCCGGTCTAGCGTCAGAGAATTCGAGGCGCCGCTGCGATTCTGGTCGGGGGCGACGACGACAACCTCACCGAGGGGCGCCAACGCCCCGGCCAGGCGTTCGATGCCGATTGCCTGGTAGCCGTCGTCGTTGCACACGAGGATGCGCATCTTAGCGGCCGCAGCCAAGCGGCATGGCCCTCATCACAGCACCCATCCCATCCCCTGAAATGCCACCTGCGCAAGATCCGATTATAGCGACGCGCAAGCGTCCTGGGGACGCGTTGCTCCGGGCTCAGGGTCCGGGCTGGGTCACATTGGTGCCGTCATCGGCCGCGAAGATTTCCTCGGCCAGGTGAAACGCCGAATTGGCCGCCGGCACTCCGCAATACACGGCGCACTGCAGGAAAACTTCCTTGATTTCGTCACGAGTCACGCCATTGTTGCGGGCAGCGCGAATGTGCAGGCGCAATTCCTCGCCGCGATTGAGCGCCACCATCATGGCCAGCGTCAGGAGACTGCGTGTGTGCCGCGGCAGGCCGGGTCTGGTCCAGATCTCGCCCCACGCGTAGCGCGTGATGAAGTCCTGGAACTCGGCGGTGAACTCGGTGGCAGTCTTGCGCGCACGATCGACGTGCGCCGCGCCGAGCACGGCCCGACGCACGCCCATCCCTTGCTCACGACGCTTATCGTCATCCATTACACGCGCCCTTCCAGAAATCCGAGCAAGGCGGAGTTGAACTGCGCGGCCTGCTCAACGTTGGAGATGTGGGCGGCCTGCAGTTCGACATAGGCGGCCGCTGCAATCCTCTCGGCCAGGAAATGGGCATCCTGCACCGGCGTCGCCTCGTCAACCGTGCCGCTGACAACCAGAGTAGGCGCGCGAATCGCGCCAAGCGATTCGCGCAGGTCGACATCGCGGATCGCCGCACAGCAGCCGACATAACCGCGCGGATCGGTGGCAGCGAGGGTAGTCGCCATGCCCGCGATCTGCGCGCTGGCAGTCGAGCGATAGGACGCGGTAAACCAGCGGGCCAGCACCGCGTCCGCGATTGCGGCCATGCCGCCCTCGCGCACCGCGTCGATGCGGGAATTCCAGGTGGCCGCCGTGCCGATCTTGGCCGCGCTGTTGCAGATGACGAGGCGCTCGACGCGCGATGCCTGGTGAATGCCCAGCCACTGGCCGATGAGGCCACCCATCGAAAGCCCGCAGAAGTGCACCCTCGGCAAGGCCAGCCTGTCGAGTAGTTCAATTGCATCGGTGGCCAGCGCCTCAAGGGTGTAGGGACCGTCGGGCACCGCGCTCGCGCCATGGCCGCGCGTATCGTAGCGCAACACCCGAAATCCCTGGCGCAGGGCATCCATCTGCCCATCCCACATGTGCAGATCAGCGCCCAGCGAATTGGACAGCATCACGACGGGCGCCGTCGGTCCGGCCTGGCTCGGCTCGAGCAGATAGTGCACTTCCCCGAAACTCAGTTGCGCGCGCGCCATGCAATCACTCGCTCAGGATGGCTCGCGAGAGCGGGCCAGAACGGCCTCCATCATCGCACGGCTCGCACCCAGATAAGCAAGTGGATCAAGTAATCCGGTGATGGTCGGCACGTCCAGATGTGCGCGTACCGCACCGGTTGCTGCCAGTACGTCGGCGAGCGTGCGCTTTTCTGCCAGCGCCAGCCGGCAGGCGGCCTCGACGAGCTCATGCGCCCTGGCGCGTCCGACGTGGCGCGCCAGTTCCATGCTGACCGCTTCGGAGAGATTCAGGCCGTGCAGAAGCTCAAGATTGGCGCGCATGCGTGCAGCATCCACTTCAAGGCCTTCCAGGAGGGGTGCGGCGTGCTCGAGAGCCGAGGCGGTCAGTCGGCACAATTCGGGAAGCACTTCCCACTCCGCCTGCCAGCCGCCAAGGCCGCGTTCATGTTCCTGCACAGCGGCGCTAAAAAGCGTAGCCACGAGGCCCGGGGTTCGCGTGGCGCAGGCGAGGATCGCCGCGCAGGCAACCGGATTGCGCTTATGCGGCATCGTCGAGGAGCCACCGCGCCCAACTGCACCAGGCTCGAAGACCTCGGCCACCTCGGTCTGCATCAGCAGTGCCACGTCGCGCGCAAGCTTGCCAAGGCTGGCAACAAGCCCGGCAGCCATCCCGGCAAACTCCAGGATCCGGTCGCGCTGGGCGTGCCAGGGGATGTCAGGGATGACGAGCCCAAGCTCGCTCGCCAGTTCCTGCCTGACCCGCAGACCGTCATCGCGCAGCGAAGCCAGGGTGCCGCTCGCGCCACCGAACTGCAGCACCAATTGCCCCTCGAGGCGTGTCAGACGACTGCGCTGGCGCAACAGGCCGTCGAGCCAGCCCGCCGCCTTCAGACCGAAGGTAATCGGCACGGCCTGCTGCAGCCAGGTGCGCCCGGCCATCACGGCAAAGCCATGGCGCTCGACGTGCAGCGTCAATGCCTTTATCGAGCGCGTGAGCTCGGTCTTCATGAGTTGCAGGGCCGCGCGCAATTGCAACATCAACGCGCTATCGATGACGTCCTGGCTGGTCGCACCCCAGTGCACGAAACCGGCCGCCAGCTCGTCCTCTGCGGCCACCCGTTCGGTCAGCGCACGAACCAGTGGTATCGCCAGGTTCCCGGCACTCGCCGCCGCGGCGGCCAGCGCCTGCCGGTCATAGAATTTCTCGTCGCAGTGGCGCGCGATTGTCGCGGCGGCAATCTCGGGAATCAGCCCGCAGCGCGCCTGGGCAGCCGCCAGCGCCGCCTCAAAGTCGAGCATCGCCTGCAGCTGCGCGCTCTCGCCAAAGATCGCCTGCATCGCGGCGCTGCCAAAAATTCCATCCAAAAGACTGCGGCTGCTGGCGCCTGTCACGTCGTTCCTCCCGTATCCTGCTGCCGCACTCCGGCACTGTGCCATCCGTGAAGAGTTGCAGGGCAGAACCCACCCATGATACCCAAGGGGCGCGCTGCGGTCATGACGCCGTGCTGCCGCGGCGCGCGTAATCAAGCGCCGCAATCAGTATTTCGTGCCGACCGATGTGGTTGGCCAATAGGAGGATCAGGCGCGCGTTCAGGGCAGCACTTTCGCGATCATCCAGACCGCGATGCACCTCGATGAGGGCCTCATAGAAGTCATCAGGCCGTTCCAGATTGGATGCTGTCGTGAGTGATTGGCTCATGCTGTCTCCGCGATGTGGCCCAGGGCGCGTTCGCGCGCCTTGTACACTTCCATGGCCTGCAGGCCGTGCCAGCGAGCACATACGTGCTGGTCGGGGCGCAGCAGATAAGAGCTGCCATGCGCCATCTCATAGCGCTGCGCGAGCACGCCGCGCACGTCGTGGGCAAACGTGAAGCCTTGCGGCACTCCGGGGTGCTCGCCCGGCTCTGCGCTCACGACCAGCACCTGGATCTGGTCAGCCAGCGAGTGCAGCTGGCGCAGTTGTTCATCGATCTCGGACTCGCGCCCCCGCCCCCGATATACCAGGAGGCAGAACCGGCCATCAAGGAGCTCAAGCAGCCAGCGCTCGGCACCGGCGACGACGAGCGGCGCATCGGCGGCAACGCTGCCTGGTGGCACCCCGGCGTCATAGCGCTCGCTCTGCGGATAATTGAGGACACTGCTGCTCAGTACCGCGGGTACCGACAGTCGTCCGCTATTGACAAGGCTTCTGGCGAAAGCGTGTTCGTGTGCCAGACTGAGGACTGCGTCACGAAATAGGCGGCTGGCTACGCTCTTGGGTGTGATGAAATCGGTGCTGCGCGTCGAGTTGAGCAGGTTCTCATCGGTCGCTTGCTGGCGCTCGGAATCAAAACTTGCCAGCAATCCCGGCCCGGCATCGCCCGCCAGGACGGCAGCGAGCTTCCACGCCAGATTTTCAGCGTCCTGCAGGCCACCATTGGCGCCGCGCGCACCAAACGGCGAGACACTGTGCGCCGCATCGCCGATGAAGATCACCCGGTCATGCACGAAACGCTCCATGCGCACGCACGAGAAGGTGTAGACGCTGACCCACTCGAGCTCGAATTCGACTGCCTCGCCAAGCATCGCGCGCAAGCGCTCCCGGACGCGCCCGGGCTCGCGTTCGGCTACCGGATCGGCGTCCCAGCCGAGCTGGAAATCGATGCGCCAGACATCGTCGGGCTGACGATGCAACAGAGCCGACTGATTGCGATGAAAGGGCGGATCGAACCAGAACCAGCGCTCGCTCGGGAACGCGGCGCGCATGCGCACATCTGCGATCAGAAAACGGTCCCGAAAGCTGTGGCCGTGAGCCTGCAGGCCAAGGATCTCGCGCACACTACTGCGGGACCCATCCGCGGCCACGAGGTAGTCGCAGGCGAGGCTGTATCGGCCCCTCGGAGTTGTGACCGAGAGTTCAGCACCGTCCCTGGTGTTTAGCACGCCCTCGACCCGGTTGCGCCAGCGGATCTCAAGAGCCGGCAGCTCGGCAGCACGCGCAAGCAGATAAGCCTCGACGTAGTACTGCTGGATATTGATGAAGGCCGGGTAATGCTCATCGCCCCCGGGCTGCAGATCAAAGCTGTACACAAGGCGCTCACCAAAAAACACCTTGCCGGTGTTCCAGGAGACGCCCTTGGCGAGGATCGGTGAGATGCAGGCCAGGCGCTCGAAGATTTCCAGCGAGCGCCTGGAAAAGCAGATGGCGCGCGAACCCGTGGCGAGACTGTCGTCCTCGTCGAGCACGAGCACCTTGATGCCGCGCTGCGCGAGATCGATCGCGCAGGCCAGGCCGACCGGACCCGCTCCCACGATGATGACGCGATGCCGCACCGGCGTCGCGGCGACTTCGTCTGGACTTGGCGTCCAGGCGAATTTCCGGGTCTGGAAATCCGGCATGCTGGTCGGGCTCAACCCTCCAGCGCCTGCCACATGTCGCGATCGCGCTCGGCGGTCCAGATGCGCGGATCCGGGTGGCTGGTCGCCTCGTCAAATGCGCGGCTCACGTCAAATGGCATGCAGTGATCGAAAATCACCCAGTTGCCGTAGCGCGGCGCCAGCGTTTCATAGGTGCTCCGATAGACCTCACGCAGCGCGAGTCCGGCGCGTGCGCCGCGTGCGACAGCGCTGTAGAGGGCGGTGATGAATTCGCGGGTACCCGCGAGTCCGGCGCGCACCTCGGCCCTACCCTTTAGGGCAGCACCGCGCCCCGGCACCAGCCGCTCGGCACCTAAAGCCTCGAGCGCATCAAGCGTGGCCGGCCAATCGCGCAGATAGGCGTCACCGGTATAGGGCGTCGTCTCGAACTCGACCAGATCGCCACTGAAGAGTACCTTCTCCTGGGGCAGCCAGACGATCGAATCGCCCTTGGTATGTCCGCGTCCGACCTGCAGGATCTGCACTTCGAGCTCGCCCATGCGCAGCACCAGCCTGCCGCTAAAGACCAGTGTCGGCCAGGTCAGCCCGGGTACCGATTCGACGGCGCGAAACAGTCGCGGAAAGCGCTCGATCTCGCTTTGCATATCGGCCGCACCACGCTCAACGATCAGGTCAAAAGTGTCCTGGCTGGCGATCACATGGTCGGCCCCGTAGGCCGAGGCGCCCAGCACACGTACGGCGTGGTAGTGAGTCAGGGTTACGTACTTGATCGGCTTGTCGCTGACTTCCCTGATGCGACGAATGACATCCTGGGCCATGATCGGTGTCGCCTGGGTATCAATTACCATCACCGCCTGCTCGCCAATGATCACGCCGGTGTTGGGATCGCCTTCGGCGGTGTAGGCCCAGGCATGCGCTGACAGCTGCTCGAAGGTGACCTTCTTTTCCACCAGGTCGGCCTGCGACGCGAATTTTTTCTGACTCATCTGGATCCTTCCCGCCAGCGCACGGCGCGCAGCGAATGACTGTAGGGAACCGCTCCCCGCAGGCTAAGGGTCCGCCTGACCGGATGGTGGCGGCCTGCGCTACACTCTAGCCCATATTGGCACTGCCACGTATCGGGCCGCAACGCATCCGTCATGGTCAACAAGATTTTCGAGTCGGCCGAAGCCGCCCTCATCGACGTTCCCGACGGCGCGACCGTCATGATTGGTGGATTTGGCGGCGCCGGGCAGCCGGCCCACCTAATCGATGCCCTGATCGATCAGGGTGCGCGCGAGCTGACCGTCATCAATAATAACGCGGGCAATGGTGAAGTCGGTCTGGCTGCGCTGCTCAAGGCCGGGCGGGTACGCAAGATCATTTGCTCGTTTCCGCGCCAGGCAGACTCGCAGGTCTTCGACGGCCTGTATCGGGCCGGCAAAATCGAACTTGAACTCGTTCCCCAAGGGAACCTGGCCGAGCGTATTCGCGCCGCTGGTGCCGGTATCGGCGGATTCTTCACGCCGACCGGACACGGTACCGATCTCGCGCGCGGCAAGGAGACCCGGGTGATCGCTGGGCGTGACTACGTGCTCGAATACCCGCTTCATGCCGACTTTGCGCTGATTGCCGCATATCGCGGCGATCGCTGGGGCAACCTCACCTACCGCAAGACAGCGCGCAACTTCGGGCCGATCATGGCGATGGCCGGCAAGGTCACTGTGGCGCAGGTCGACGGTCTGGTTGAACTCGGTTGCCTCGATCCCGAAGCGATCGTCACTCCCTCGATTTTCGTGCAGCGCGTGGTGAGCCTGAATCCGCAGCGCGCGCATGGAGGTGCTCCGTGAGCTTGCCGAACAATTTCCGGCGTGCCACGCGCGACCAGATCGCAGCACGGGTAGCAGCCGACATCCCGCCCGGTGCCTATGTCAATCTTGGCATCGGGCTGCCCACTCTGGTTGCCAATCATCTGGATCCCGTCCGCGAGATTATCCTGCACACGGAGAACGGACTGCTCGGGATGGGGCCGGCGCCTGCCGCCGGCAGCGAGGACTGGGATCTGATTAACGCCGGCAAGCAGCCGGTTACCCAGGTCGCTGGTGCGAGCTTTTTTCATCACGCCGATTCCTTTGCGATGATGCGTGGCGGTCACCTCGACATCTGCGTGCTGGGCGGCTTCCAGGTTTCCGAGACGGGCGACCTTGCCAACTGGCACACCGGCGCACCGGACGCGATTCCGGCGGTCGGTGGCGCCATGGATCTGGCAATCGGCGCCAAGAAGGTATTCGTGATGATGGAGCACCTGACCAAGTCAGGCGAGAGCAAGATCGTGCGCCAGTGCAGCTATCCGCTTACAGGCGTGGGCTGCGTGACCCGGATCTATACCGACCTCGCAGTACTGGATGTCGAGTCCGCGGGGCTGCGTATCGTCGAGCTATTGACTGACCTGTCGGCAAGTCAGTTAAGTGAGATTTCAGGTGTCACCCTCCTGCCAGCGCTGCAATAGCCCGACAGTAGCTCGCGCGGCACATCGCGTGGCGCATCGCGTGGCGCATCGGGCAGATCGAATCGGATGCGCCGACACAATCGCCTGCGCATTTAATGACCGACCGGGAGAAGGCGTGCGATGAATACGCTCTTGTGGGTCCTGCAGATCCTCGCAGCGCTGGTCTATGGCGCGTCCGGCGTCATGAAGGTCTTCATGTTCGACACGATCCGCGAAGGTGTAAAGTCCTTCGACGCCCTGCCACGGCAAGCCTGGATGATGATGGGCGTGCTTGAACTGGTCTGCACGCTCGGGCTGATTGTCCCCGGCCTTCTCCACTGGCAAGCGTCGCTTACGGCGCTGGCCGCCGCAGCACTGGCCATCGAGAGCCTCGTTTTCATCGGCGTGCACGTGAAATATCGCGAGACGGGATCCATCGTCATGAGCGCCGTGCTCGGGCTCGTCATGCTATTTCTCGCCTACGCCCGAATCGTGCTCGTGCCGCTTGACTAAGCGGTACAGTGCCGTTTCAGGATAGGGCTCTGCTGGCCACAATCACGCTACCGTCGTCGGCGCTGATGTGCAGCGAGAATCCGAGCCCGGTGGCAAGGGCGCGCATCCCGGCATTGTCGGACTGGATCATCCCCACCATTCTCGCAAAGCCCGCCGTGCGCGCGTAGTCGATCAGCGGCGACAGCAGAATGCGGCCAAGACCCTTGCGCTGCCAGCGGTCGGCGATGGTTACGGCGAACTCACATTCGCGGGGTACTCCAGTCGCGCCATAACGCGCCACACCGGCCATGAGGCCCTCGTCACCCTCAAGCGCGATGAGGGCCATGGTTTCCCGATAGTCAACCTCGACAAAACTATGTGCGAGCATCTCGGGCAGCTCGGGCAGCGGCGAGAAAAAGCGCGAGTACACGCTCTGGGCCGACAGGTGGCGCGCAAATTCGATTTCCCGCTCATAGTCGGCAGCGCGGATCGGTCGCAGAAAAAGCGTCTGGCCGGCAAGCTCGATACTGCGCTCGCAGCCGCGCGGATAGTCAGCCATGATTCCGATTCCCGCCTGGCGCCGTCATGGCGCCTCTTTACGGACCGACCCGTGCGGCGCGCGAGTCCGGCGCACCGCATAGCCCACCGATGGTGGGTAATGCGGGTATTATGCCCTCGGCGCGAGCGCTGCCGCGCGGGAGGATGTGGATGACCAATCCGGTCGAGGTCGCAGCCGCGACCAAGCTGCTCATCGAGGACATAAAGCCCGGGCAAATGGCCGAGATCGTGCGCACTCTGCGTCCCGAGGACCTCACCGTGCTCGCGGCCCTGTGCGGCGCCGGTCCGGACGCGAGCGCGGGAAGCGTCGCGACGAGCGGTCATGAGGGCTTTGCTGCGTCGCTGTTTGGCAGCATGCTGTTTGCGCGTCTTCTGGCAGACACGCTCCCGGGCCCGGGCAGCACGCCACTGGCCCACCAGCTCACCTACCTCAAACCCATCGTGGCCGGCGACACGGTGCGCGCGACCGTCGAGGTAGTCCAATACGACGCCACGACGCGGCGCATCGAATTCACCTGCCGCGCCGTCAATCAGAATAAGGATCTGGTTATCTCGGGCAGCGCCAGCGTAGAAGCCCCCGTCACTCGCGCTGCACCCAGCGACACGACACTTCCCGAGCTCGCCGAAGGCTTTGGCTCACACCAGCTCCTCTCGAGAGTGCGCGGGCTGGCACCGATCCGGGTGGCCGTGGTGCATCCCTGTGATGCCGCGAGTCTGGGTGCCGCTCTGGCTGCCCGCTCGGCCGGCTTTCTCATTCCGCTGATCGTGGCGCCGGCGGCGCGCGTACGCGCGGTGGCACAAGAGGCGGGGCTCGACATCTCGGCGCTTACCATCGAGGATGTGGCGCACAGTCACGCCGCTGCCCAGCGGTCTGTGGAGCTGGCCGCCAGCGGCGCTGTGGACGCGCTCATGAAGGGCAGTCTGCACACCGACGAACTGATGGCTGCAGTGGTTGCAGCCAGTTCCGGTCTGCGCACCGACCGGCGCATCTCGCACTGCTTTTTGATGCAATCGCCGGCCTATGACCGGCCTTTTATCATCACCGATGCGGCGATCAATATTGCACCCGGGGTCGAGGAAAAGGTCGATATCATCAAGAACGCCATCGATCTGGCGCATCTTTTGGGCCTGGCACGTCCCCGGGTCGCACTGTTGTCGGCCGTCGAAACAGTCAATCCGCATATGCGCTCAACCCTCGATGCGGCGATCCTCTCCAAGATGGCCGACCGCCGCCAGATCGAAGGCGCTATCGTTGACGGACCGCTTGCCTTTGACAACGCGATCTCTTCGATAGCCGCGCGCATCAAGGGCATCGATTCGCCGGTCTCCGGGCACGCCGATGTCCTCGTGGTCCCTGACATCGAATCGGGCAACATGCTCGTCAAGCAACTCGAGTATCTGGGTGGCGCGTCCAGCGCCGGCGTGGTGCTTGGCACGCGCGTGCCGATCATCCTTACCAGTCGCGCCGACTCGCTCGCCACGCGCCAGTCCTCCTGCGCGCTCGCACAGCTGATGGTGCACAGCACGGCCGAAGCGGCAAGCTAGCGATGGCAGCGTCGGGCTGGCTGGTCATCAACGCCGGTTCCTCGAGCCTGAAGTTCGCGCTGTTCTCCGATACCTCGGGCGCCCCTGGAAGAAACCCCCTGCTTTCCGGGCGCGTCGAGCGCCTGGGCGAGGCACCGACACTGATCGTCGGTAGCGACGCGCCGCTCGCTCTTGATTCCGGGGCCGCCGACCCCTTCGAGGCGGCCCTCGCGCGCGTGCTCGGCCTGCTTGATGAGCGCGGCCATGGTCGGCCGCGCGGTGTAGCCCACCGAGTGGTGCATGGTGGAATGCGCTTTAGTGCCCCGGTGATCGTCGAGGACGGGATTCTCTGCGAACTTGCAAGACTGAACGATCTTGCTCCCTTGCATCAGCCACATAACCTGCGCGCGATTGCTCGCATGCGCGAGATCCTGCCCGAGGTGGCGCAGGTAGCCGTGTTCGATACCGCGTTTCACCGAACCATGGCGCGCAACGAAACTCTGCTCGCCATTCCGCGCCACTACTACGACGAGGGCGTGCGTCGCTACGGTTTTCATGGCCTGTCCTACGAATACCTTGGCATCGCGCTCGAGGAGTCCTTTGGGCGTGCCGCGCGCGGCCGGGTGATCGCCGCGCATCTGGGCGCTGGTGCCAGTCTGTGCGCCATGGAAGGATTGCAGAGCGTTGCCACGACCATGGGTTTCTCGACCCTCGATGGGCTCGTGATGGGCACCCGCCCGGGCGCGCTCGACCCCGGTGTGCTGCTCTACCTGGTCAAGCGCGGCATGACAGGCCAAGAGCTTGAGCAAATGCTCTACCATCAGTCGGGACTGGAAGGCATCAGTGGCCTGTCCCCCGACATGCGTACCCTGATCGACGCGCAGGCGCAGTCACCGGCAGCGCGCGAAGCCGTGGATCTGTTCGTGCATCGCATGGTGCGCGAGGTCGGCGCTCTGTATGCACTACTGGGCGGACTCGACATGCTGGTATTTACCGCCGGCATTGGCGAGCATGCACCGGAGATCAGGCGACGCGTCGTCACCGCGCTTGCGCATCTGGGCATGGCGATCGATGAGCGTGCCAACCAGGCGCATGCGCTGACGATCTCATTGCCGACCAGTCCGGTGCGAGTGCTGGTTATTCCGACCAACGAGGAATGGATCGCCGCACGCGCGGCCTGGCAACTGCTCGCCGCGCCGCACTGAGATACCCCTTGCCCCGGCTACTCTTCGAGCCGGTATTCGAGAAACTCCCCGGCTTCCGAGTAGACCGCAAAAGTGGCGGAATCATTGCCCAACGTGAATGCATCGGTCTTGAGATGCACGAGCTTGCCGTGGCCATACACGGATTCGAGATTCGCCCCCTTGGTCAGAATGCCAAAGCGATAGAAGGCCGAGAAGTCGTCACCAAGGCTCCCCCAGGGCTTACCCGCCCCGATCACCGCCACCGGGACACCACCGCGCCCGAAAATTGCGATGCCCAGTTTGCCGCTGCTGCGTTGGGCTATCCACACTGCCATGCCGAGGCGCCCACCGCCGTCAAAGTCGCCGTTCAGAAAAAACGGATTGATGCGGGTATAGGGCAGATAGTCGCGCTGCAGGTTCTGCGTGAACGCCGCGATGCAGGCCCAGGCCGGCAGATTCAGGCGCGACAGCGGCGCACTCTCGCCGGCTCCGGCCCGCTCGTCGCACCAGCCCTGCCAGCGTCCCGGGTCCACCTCTGCTGCACCTGCATTGCAAAACAGTAGAGCAAGAAGGTTCGCCAGTGGCAAGAATTTGATTCGCATCGTCATCCCGGATTCACGGCTGCGGGAGTCCGCAGCTTTGCCGCGAATTCTACGCCGCGCGGCGTACCGGGCAAGCGATGCTTTGGCATCCGCGCGCGCACCCTTTATCATCGGGTACCCGGTCAATGATCGGGAGCGTGCGTGGCACTTGCGACAAAGGATGGGCTTCGTGATCGAAATTGTTCTGCTCGGACTGGCCTGCCTGATGGTGGCGCTACTGATAGGGATGGTCCATGCGACGGGACGCCGCAATGGGCTGCTGCAGCAGCGCGTCGATGAGCTGCACGCGCTTCTCGCAGCGCTGGGAAACAACGCTGCGGCAGTCAAGGGCGCCCTCGATATGGCGCAACTGGCCACCGAGCAGCGCCTGCAGTCGCTGTCCCAGTCGACCGGTGGCGCGCTCGAAGCGGTGCGTACGGCGGTCGATCAAAAACTCGGTCAGGCACTGGGCGAAGCGCGCGACGGGCGCACCGAACTCGGTGATGGCTTTCGCGCATTTGAAAAGCGCCTTGAGGAGCGC
Organism: Mycobacteriaceae bacterium; assembly: GCA_903970145.1. Lineage (GTDB taxonomy): Bacteria > Pseudomonadota > Gammaproteobacteria > Burkholderiales > Burkholderiaceae_D > CAJCHO01. The sequence goes on from CAJCHO010000072.1 coordinate 22,826, forward strand.
TTTCAGGCGATCGCCCACGCCAGCGCCGGCCACGCCGAACAGTTGCGCGGCACGCTCAATGAACGCCTTACGGCGATCCAGCAGGACAATGCCAGCAAGCTCGAAGAAATGCGCAAGACCGTCGACGAGAAACTGCAGACGACGCTCGAGCAACGTCTTGGTCAGTCCTTCAAGCAGGTCTCCGACAATCTTGAGCAGGTCCACCGGGGCCTGGGAGAGATGCAGAATCTGGCCGCAAGCGTCGGTGACCTCAAGCGCGTGTTTGCCAACGTCAAGACTCGCGGCACCTGGGGGGAAGTCCAGCTCGAGGCGATGATTGCGCAGATTCTGACCCCCGACCAGTACCAGAGAAACGTCGCGACGCGACCGGGTGCCAGCGAGCGTGTCGAGATCGCCATCCGCCTGCCGGGCCGGGAAATCAATGAGCCGGTGTGGCTGCCGATCGACGCCAAGTTTCCGATCGAGGATTACCAGCGGCTGCTCGAGGCGCACGAGCGCGCCGACGGCGCCGAAGTCGAGCTTGCAGCCCGGGCCCTTGAGCAGCGCATTCGCGCAGAAGCAAGGACGATTCGCGAGAAATATGTCGAGCCGCCCCATACGACCGACTTCGCCATCATGTACCTGCCGAGCGAAGGCCTGTATGCGGAAGTGCTGCGTCGGGTCGGACTGTCAGAGGCAATCCAGCGCGATTTTCGGGTGGTCCTGTCCGGGCCCACCAATCTGGCGGCCATGCTGAACAGCCTGCAGATGGGCTTTAGGACGCTGGCAATTGAAAAGCGCACCTCGGAGGTATGGAACCTGTTGGGTAGCGTCAAGACCGAGTTCGGCAAGTTCGGGGAGGCGATCGCGGCCACACAGAAAAAGATCGAGGCGGCCAGCAACCAGTTTGGCGACATCAGCGTGCGCAGCCGCGCCATCGAGCGCAAGCTGCGTGAGGTGGAGGCGGTACCCCTGGCCGGCGAGGCGGTCCTCGTGCCGCTGCTGGCACCCGAAGACGATGAAGAGCCTGGCTAGTCCTGCTGCGCCGGATCGAGCGCCTGCACGAGATCGGCCAGGCGGGTACGAGTGACCGAGCCTTCGGCCCAGGAACCGAGTGCGACGTAGGAATCATCCGGGGAGAATGCGATGTCCGAGGCGTAGTTCATCGGCAGTCGCACCAGTTCGGCAAGATCCTCGACGCGATAGATGACGAGCTTGCCATCCTGGGCCGATCCAACCAAGCGACCATCGTGGGACCAGCGCAATGCGCCACCGCTGCCGCCGATATCGCCTTCGCCGAGCAATATCTCGCGCAGCGGATTGCCTTCGCGATCGAGCAGCTGCAGGACCACGCGACGCGTTTGCGTACGATAGGCGATCAGCACGATCGACTCGCCGTCGGGCGACAGCGCGGCCGAATAGATGGTGTACGCGTCCGGGAAGATGTGCCGGCCAGGGACTAGGAGCGGCCAGTCCCAAAGTGTCAGATAGGACGGCGCGGGTCGATCCTCACCCTTGGTCAGTTTGGGCTGATGGACGAAGAGCCAGCGATTGCCGCGCGCGGAGCTGGAAACCACGGTGATCATCTCGCCCGCAAAGGTAAATTTCTGGCGCTCGCTGCCCCCGCGTGCATCGCGCACACTGATAACCCCGGCCCACGAGGCATCGACTATGTGCTCATCCTCGGGGCCGAACAGCACTGCCGCGCCCTCCCCCTCGCCGTGGCTGTCAAAATCCGTGAGCACCTGACCGCTATGCGGCTCAACGACGATGATCTGGCCCGATGAACCCTTGATCGCCAGGCGCGTCCCATCGCTGCTAAAACTGCAGCTCGAAGGATGGGCGAGCGGCCGGTAGTTGGCCACGCAGCGCAGCTCGCCAGTGTCGATGAGCGCGAGGTTGCGCCCGAGCGCGGCCAGCCAGCGGCCATCGCGCGAGACGGCGAACTCATAACAGGCAGCGAGCTTGATACGCCCGTCACCGGACACTGGATCGATCGGGCCGCCCGGGCCAGATTGCGTCGCGGGTAAATCCGATTCGTCGCACGCCATGTCTCGATAATCGCAGATTATTCGATGACGTGCCATGTACGCATGCTTAGCGTATCGAGACGGAGTAGTAGTAAACGAAATCTTCCGGCACTCCGGCGCGCTCGGCCGGCTTGTAGTGCAGGTGCATGAACAGGCTCGTGAGCTTGGCACGACCCGAGGCGTCCTGGGCATCCCCATCGAGCTGGACGCGCGTCGGGTTCCCGGCCGCATCGACCCACACGTGCACAATGACATCGCCCTTTACCTGGCTGGTGTTACCCCAGTAGTCCAGCGACTGGGTAATCTCAATGAGCCCGTGTTCCGGAAATGGTGGCTCAAGGTCGGCGGGCAAGTTGCGATAATTTGCACGCACCTGCTGCTTCTGTTCGGGAGTCAGCTGGTCATAAGTCTTGTCGAAGGGGATCGCCGAGACGGTGGTGCCATAGAGATATCCGCAGCCCGCCAGGGCAAGCATGCCTGCGACCAAACACCAAGCTGCCGATTTGATCATTTGCGCTCCAGCACTAGTCAAGAAGTTGATGCCGGCCCGCGGCGCGCGGCCACAGCAGATGAAATATAGAGCTTTCGGGGGCACCGGCCAAGCGCAGACCCACCACGCCGCCATCCTCCGCTAGCCGTCTTTGAGCGCCAGCTCGAGGAAGACCAGCTTGTCGAGCCAGTGTGCTGGATAGTCCTGGTAGGGCGCACAGGGCCGAAATCCGAGCGAGTGGTAGAGCTGCAGCGCCTCATCGAAGCGCCGACCCGTGTCAAGGCGCATCAGGCTATAACCGTCCGCATGCGCCTGGCTGATCAGCGCCATGCACAGCTGTCGACCGATGCCCTTGCCGGCGCCCGCCTCGATCACGTAGAGACGCTTCATCTCGCAGATCCGTGCGGACAGCCGGCGATAGGCGACGGCACCCCATACCCGACCGGCGTTGCGTGCCAGAAGCGTCCTGCCATTGGGGAGGCCATAGGCATCGGCGAGGTTTTGCAGCTCCGCTTCAAGCGACTGGAATCCAAACACCTGGTCAATGAAGTCCGCCTCGACGCTGTAGCGCGCGCGACACCAGTGCGTGTACTGGCGCACCAGATTGGCAAATTCAGCGTAGTCAGCCGGGCTATTGGCGAACTCTATGACGCTCGCCATAGTCGAAGTAGGCGTGAAGTGGCCAAAACATCGGGCATTGGTGCCGGCAAGTCGGCAAGGTTCGGTATGCGAACTAGCTCTATGTGGCCATAAAGCTCTGGCACCTGTCTTCTTTGGGTAAACATGGCTCTATACACTTTGGGACTAGCCAGTTAAGGCCATTCACGCACAAGAATGGGCATCATCGTGTCACAGCCTGGTGTCATTATTTTTGGTTGCTCAAATCGCATCCCTCTGCGCTGCAGCATCCTCCTCTAAACCTCGCACTGGAGCCGCCATGTCCAAGCGAAACCGAGCATTCGTGCTCGTCTGCCTCGCTGCGACGCTGACCGGGCTTTGCCTTACCCAGACCAGTCGTGCCTGCGAGATTGAATGGAGCAACCCGAGCCCGACCAGTGTGTTCGACATCAGCCTGTCGTCCCTGCCGGGCAGCGCCGCGTTGGGCAACACCTTTGCGCCGGCCCAGTACCAGGCCCAGAATTCCCAGAATTTCTTTGACCAGTACGACTTTAACGCCCCCGCCTCGACCCTTGACGCTGTCGCGACAGCGATCTCGATCGGCCAGTACGGCATCCGCGATCTCGAGTTGCAACTGGTCAGCAATCCTGGCACCGCGCAACAGACCGTGCTTGAATCATGGAGCGCCCCGACCGTTCTTGCCAATGGCGCGGCGACGGTATCGCTGACCATGCTGGCTCCGATCACCGTGACCGGTGGCAACTACGCCATCGATGTGCGCGGTTTCGCGCTGCCCGACGGCGGCTCGTATACGGGCGCCGTTTTCGCGGTCAGCCCCGTACCCTTGCCGGCCAGCCTGCCGCTCTTGGGCGTGGCGCTGACCGGCCTCGGCCTTGCCTTGCGCCGCAAGGGCACAGGCGTGGAGTTCCCCGTCTGATCCATTGGGCCCGATGCGTCGCCTAAGCGTTCGACCCGGCCTTTAGACATCGAAGAAAACCGTCTCGGCTTCGCCCTGTATGCGGATGTCGAAACGATAGACCGCGACACCGGAGCGCTCGGTGCGCTGCGCGATCAGGGTCTTGCGGCGCGCCTCGAGCTCGATGAGAGCAATGACCGGGTCGCGCCGGTTCGCCTCATCCTCGTCGGCAAAATACATGCGCGTATTGAGTCCGAGATTGATGCCGCGCGCAACGATCCAGAAATTGATGTGAGGCGCCATCGGTCGAGCGTCCCGTCCCATCACCGAGCCAGGCTTAATCGTCTCGAAACTGTAGAGTCCGGTCTCGAAATGCGACGAAGCGCGACCCCAGCCGCGAAAATTCGCATCCAGCGGCCGGTTCTGGCGATCGGCCGGATGGCTGTAACGTCCGGCTGCATTGGCCTGCCAGACCTCGAGCAGCACATCGCGCATCGCTGCACCCGATCCATCGTAGACGCAGCCTTCCACGTAGATGCGCTCGCCAAGCGTGCCTTCGCTCACCATTACGTTGGAGAAATTGTTCTCGAAGATGTCAAAGCCGGCATTCTTCGGATCCAGTCCGATGTGCACATAGGGGCCCGCCGTCTGCGAGGCGGTCTCATCGAGGTAGCCAGTGCCGCTCATGCGGACTCCCCGTGGATGTGGTCTTCGAACAGGGTCGCGCGCCGCCCGCGCAGAACGATGTCAAAGCGATAGGCGCGCGCGTCAAATTGAGTCGTAGCTCGCGTGTCCGGCTGGGCGATCAGGCTGCGCACCGCGTCTTCGTCGCGGATGGTACGCACGATCGGACAGGTCGCGATCAGGGGATCTCCGGCAAAATACATCTGCGTGATCAGGCGCTGGCCGAATGCATCGCCCGACAGCGAATAGTGGATATGGGCCGGGCGCCAGTCGTTGACGTGATTGCGCCAGGGATACGGCCCGGGTTTGATGGTGCGATAGTAGTAATAGCCATTGGCGTCGGTCAGCATGCGTCCGCAACCGCCAAAATTGGGATCGATCGGCGCGATGTACTGATCCCTGGTGTGACGGTAGCGCCCGCCGGCATTGGCCTGCCACACCTCAATGAGCGCATTGGGAACCGGATAGCCATTCTCGTCGAGCACATAGCCGTGCACGATGATGCGCTCGCCGATCGGCAGTCCGCTCTTGCTGTAGTTGCCAATCAGATCATTGTCGAGGGCACCCAGCTCGCTCGCGGCAAACTGCGGACCGGTGATCTCGGAGAGCGAACTCTGCAGCGCGATCAGGGCGTTGCTGGGTGAGCGCAGCACACTCGTCTTATAGGTCGGGGTGTATGCCGGTGGATGGCGCGCCGGATTGCGTTGATAGAGCTCGCCGGTATCCTGGCCTGGCAGGCGCATGTCGGTCTCCTCGATTGCGGCTTGATGGGGCAAGGCCGGCGCCTTCCTGGGACCGGCCATGCGTCATTGTAGCGCCGCGCACTGGCGCGGCGCATGCGCTCAGTGGCTCAGCCTGACTTCGGTGAGATTGTCGTCGGGCTTGCGATCGATCACCTTGTTGTAGGGATCGACACCGACCCACACCGGCAGCTTGTCGGTTACCAGCCGCAGCTCCTGCTTGCCACTATGCAGGAGCTGTCGCTCGACCACGAGTACGCTCGCTGCCGAGAAACCGCGCGTCCCAGGCTGGGCCAGGAAGGCGCCGACTTCGAAGGACTCCGACAGGCCGTCCTCCTGCTCCTTGCCCGCGCCGTCGGCATACAGCTTGTGTCCTTCAACGGTGAACTGCACCTCGTATCTGCCGTCTGGCAACAGGCGTGCCGTGGCAGCATCGGCCCTCATGTCGTAGACCGTGATGCGTTCAAACAGATCGCTGATCAGGCTGTCGTATTTGGGACCCGCTTCCTCGCGCAGGATGCGCACGAAATCGGCTGACGAGGGGTAAGGAGCCGGCTTGAAGGCATATTGTGCGAGCAGCCTGCGCAAGGCGCGATTGACGACGTCTTCGCCAACAGACTCCTTTAGCCAATACATCACGAGCGCGCCCTTGTCGTAGTGAATATAGGGCTGGTTCTCGACCCGCTCGAGCGGCAGTTCCTCGACCTCTTCGCCGCCACGCCGTTTGAGATAGGTATCCAGCGAATACTTCAGGAACTTGCGGATCATCGCCGGTCCGTACATCTTTTCCATCACCAGGAGCGCGGAGTATTGCGCGAAGCTCTCCGAGAGCATGGTCGAGCCCTGCATGTCGGCCCCGATGATCTGATGCGCCCACCACTGGTGGGCCAGCTCGTGGGCAATCACGTAGGTGTCGAAGTCAATCTTCTGGCCGGCAGCCTGCTGGCTCGGATCGAATTTCTCGATGAATCCGAGCGCCTCCGAATACGGCACGGTATTGGCAAAGGATTCCGCAAAATCGCGGTAGTCGGGAAACTCCAGCACGCGCATCTGACGAAACTGGAAGCTCGAGAACTGCTCCGAGTAGACGTCCAGCGAGACCTTCATCGCTTCGAGCATGCGCGCGACATTGTACTGGTGCTGGGGATGGTAGTAGACCGTCAGGGCGACCGGCTGATGACCCGCGCCGCTCCACTGGTCGTGGGCTTCCGCATAGCGGGCCGACTGCAGCGAAAAGTACTGCAGGATCGGCGCCTCGGTATGGGTGTGCACAGTGCGCCGGCCGTTACGCGTCTCATCGGACACCGTATAGCCGGGCGCGACCGGCGTCTGGTCGGCATCTGTCGAGAGTGTGATGTCGGCGTTGACCCAGTCACTATCGTGGCGCAGATAGTTGACCGCGCGCGCGCTCTGATCCTCGAGCTTGGGCATGCGCAGGTCATCCTGCAGCTCATAGCGACGGCGCTTGGCGCGACCACTGAGCAGATCGTTGCGATCCATGCCGATCATCGGTGCGATCAGGGCGTTGTCGACAAAGGTGCCGTTGGCCACCACCTCGGTAAGCGGATGCTCGTTGGGGAAACCGCGCTCCTCGAGAAGCGTAACGAAGTGGATGGTGCGACGCTCGCCGGGTTGCAGGGCCTTGTCAAATGCATAGATGCGGTAATGAAAACGCGCGAACTCCTTGTCGAGGTGGGCGCCTTCGACTTCGAGTTCGGTCATCTGGGTGCGCCGGTCCCAGCGCACGTGAACTCCAGGCAGCGGCGCGCCGGTGCGATTTTCGATGACATAGTCGCCGTGAGTCAGAACACGCGTGTCGCGCGGGTACATGTCAACGGTAAGCTTGACGTCGGTAATGCGCGGCTGCGGCACCGTCTCAAAGCCCAGCAAGGTCTTCTCGAACTCCGCCTTGTCGCGGTCGAGGTCCTTCGCGGTCTGATAGTGATTCAGAATATTGGTGTTGTAGAAGATGAAGGCGCCCGAACACGCCAGGACCAGCGCGGCGCCATCGACGACGGCGGCAGGAATGCCGTGCGCAAGCCGTCCGAGACGCGCCGCCCGGGCACGAAAGCGCACATCCGCGCCGCGCCGCCACATGCCATAGGCAAACATCAGCAGGATGATCGCCGCGGCACTCCAGTAGAGCTCAAACCAGGTGCCGCCGATCCAGAAGCGCCCCAGACCGTTCATGTCCGACAGGGGTACCGGCGAGCCACCGGCATAATCGTAGAGGTGGTGCTCAAAGCCGGCCGGGGCGAGCGACACCTTGACCATGAAAAAGACCAGCATGCAGCCCCATCCGATCGCCTTGTGCGGGGTCAGCACCTGAAAAAATATCGCCAGCGCCGCCAACTGGAAGGCCTGTACCGTCATCGGCAGGATGAACCAGACGAGGTAATGCTCCGGTTCAAACTGGGTGTAGGCATTAAAGCCCTGAAATATGACGGCGACCGCGCTGGCAAAAACGAAGGTCGCAAACAGTGCCAGCGTGATCGCGAGCACCTTGGGCACCACGAAGGTCCAGTCGGGCGCCGGCGTGGCGCCGACAATCTCGTGAACGCGCCGGTCGTGGTCGCGCCAGACCAGCTCCCCGGAGTAGTAGACCGCGATGATGAAGGAGAACAGCCAGAAGGAGTCGTTCAAGGCATCGATCATGGCCCGCGTGACCGGGTAGTAGTCCACGCCGTGCGCGAAGCTCTTGCTGGCGAGCGCGCCAAGCGCATTCAGGCCGCCGAGCCCGAGCAGCACAAAAAAGGCCGGGCTGCGAAACACAAAGCGCAGATCAAAACGAGTCAGCGCGACGAGCTTTGGAATCGGTCCGCTGGCACGCGCCGCGGGCAGGCTCGAGAGTACCCGCGCTGGCGCCGGGACATCGCGATCCCGGGTGGACTTGGCCCGGCTGGCGCTACCGGCTTCACCGAACGAGAACGCGGCATAGGCTGCGCCAAAAGCGGCCGCGCCGACGCCCAGCCACAGCGCGTGGGCGGCCAGGGTGATCGCGTCCAGGGGCGGCATCAGGGTATTGCGCTCGGTAGCCGTCCAGTAGTGAGTGGCGCGAAACAGCGCCGAGAGCCCAAATGGATCCGTGAGCACGGCGATCGTGTCGTAGGTCGGTTCGCGCAGCAACAGGCGCGAGACGAAGTAGATCACCAGGAGCGCGAGAAGCGCCACATAGGACCACATCATCGAGCGAGTCAGGGTTGCCGTGGCAAACAGGATCGAACCGAGTACCAAGAGGCTCGGCAGGCCGATCAACGCGTAGGCGTACAGATAGTGGGCGAGAACGAAGGGGCCGATCTTCTGCGAATCCACCCAGGGCATGAGCGAACCGAGGAAAATCCCGATGGGCACCATCGCCAGCACGAGGCAACCGACGAGGATCGCGCCGCTAAAGCGTCCACACAGGTAGGAGCGTTTGCTGACCTGAGTCGCGCGCACCAGGGGTGCGAATCCGGTCTCGTCGTCGCGCAGCACCACGTTGGCGACACCAGCGCACACGACGAACATCATGAAAATTCCCATGATGGCCACCGTCTGGCAGATCGCTACCGGGGAATTGAAGTTGACGTTGCCGGATGCGCCGATCTCGATGCCTTCGATGGCGACCGAGCCAAACGAGAACAGCAGAAACAGGATTGCTCCGATGACAAACACCGCGGAGCGCAGCTGATAGCGCAACTCGAACCAGACTACGGGGAGAAACATGATTGACCCTAGGCGTGCGCGGCGGCGGCGCGCGGTGCACGTTCCTGCGTGAGCGTCGCGAAATAGACATCCTCAAGCGTCGCATCGACGGCCACGAACTCGCCCGAGGGGCGCTCCTCGGCCAGGACGTGGACTTCGGTGTGACCGGCGCGCAGGCGCGCCGAAATCACGTTGGCACTCGCGCGCAGCGCCTCGAGCTCGCCACGCGCGATGGTGGTGCGCCAGATGCGCTCGTCAAGCTTGGCTACCATGTCGTGCGGCTCGCCAATCGACACGATGCGACCGTTGACCATGATCGCCACCCGCGAACAGGCATCCGTGACATCGTCGACGATGTGGGTCGACAGGATCACCACCGAGTTCTGGCCGAGTTCGCACAACAGGTCGTTAAAGCGATTGCGCTCTTCCGGGTCAAGCCCGGCCGTCGGCTCGTCCACGATCACCAGCTGCGGATTGCCGATCAATGCCTGGGCGATGCCAAAGCGCTGGCGCATGCCACCCGAGTAGCCGGCAACGGCCTTTTTGCGCACTTCCCAGAGATTGACCTGCTGCAGCAGCGTCTCGACGGTCTCGCGGCGCTCGGCACGCCCCGCGATTCCCTTGAGAACCGCCAGATGATCGAGCAATTCAAGCGCCGAGACACGCGGATAGACGCCGAAGTCCTGCGGCAGGTAGCCCAGCACCGCGCGCAGCTTCTCGGGCTGGCGCAGTACGTCGATCGATCCGAACTGGATCGAGCCGGCCGAGGGCGTCTGCAGGGTCGCGATGCAGCGCATGAGCGTCGACTTGCCCGCGCCGTTGGGTCCAAGCAGGCCGAACATGCCGGGCTCAAGTGTCAATGAAGCATCCTCAAGGGCACGCGTCCCATTGGGATAGACGTGGGTGACATTGTTCAGGCTAAGCATGGAACCATTTCTCCTTGTTGCGTCGTGCCGGCAATGGCTTGCCGATAATGCATTTGATGTCTTTCGGGGGGGCGAGGCAAGCGCCATGCGACCAGATGCCTGTGGCGGCGACACAATGCTGCAAATGTAGATCAAGCGCACCCCAGTTGGCGAATCCGCCACGGTTAGTGCCATTCGCCCCACGCAGGCTATAAACATGGCGCCCGCTCGCATATACTTTCGCATCGGGAGGGCACGTGCCTGCAATGAGGCCGTGTCGAGACGCCAAACCCGGCGAATCGGGATCAGGCGCTTTTTTTTGGGCATCGCTTTGGCAATAGAATCGGTATTCCGCTTTCTCCCCCATCGCATGGTGCTGCGCGCCATGCGCCGCCCCGGTCACCTCTCGAGTATATCGGCCCACCGCGGTCCGGATTTGCGGGGCGGGCGCGTGCGCATCGCAGTTCAGTCCTGGGCAGCACTGGTACTTGCTGCGGTCATTGCCCAGACATGGGCGGCCAGTGACGTCGGGGTAACGCCGACTTCGATCGTGATTGGCCAGTCGGCGGATCTGTCGGGCATCAACGCCAAGCTGACCAACGACTACCTGCTCGGCGCGCGAACCTATTTCCAGTCGGTCAACGATGCCGGCGGGGTGAATGGCCGCAAGATCGATCTGCACACGCTCGACGATGCATCGAGCGCCGATCGCGCCCGGCAGAACATCACCGATCTGATTCAGAAGGACCAGGTATTTGCGCTGTTCGGACTCTATGGAGCGCGCACTACCGAGGCCGCCCTGCCGATCCTGACTGCGGCCAAAGTGCCCCTGATCGCACCGGTGACGGGTTCGCTTGCCACACGCGATCCCGTGAGCCCGCTGGTATTCAATGCGCGCGCCAGTTATGTCGAGGAAGCCGAGCACGTCATCGACCAGCTTACCGCCACGGGAATCACCAATTTCTCGGTCTTTTACCAGGCCGACGAATTCGGGCACGCGGGTGTCGATGCAGTCGGTCGCGCCCTGAACAAGCGCAAGCTGCGCATGAACGTGACCGCGACCATCGATCCCGACAAGACCGACGCGACGCACGCGGCCAAGATATTTATGGGGGTCCGGCCGGCGGCGATCGTAGTCGTCGCCAACTACGCAGCGAGCGCCTCTCTGGTCAAACAGATGCGCAGCGATGGTTACACCGGGCAGTTCATCAATCTGTCCTCGGTCGGCAGCACCCAGCTGGCCGAGGCGCTCGGGAACGCCGGCACCGGCGTGATCATGACCCAGGTGATGCCCGTGCCGTGGACCGACACCACGCCCCTGCAGCACGAATACATCACGATGATGCGCAAGGCCGGTCTGAACGAAGGCAGTTTCTCGAGCATCGAGGGCTTCATCGCCGCCAAGCTGTTCGTGACTGCGCTGCGCCGCGTCTCGGGCGACGTGACGCGCCAGAAGCTGGTCGATGCGCTCGATGCGATGCGCCCGATCGACCTCGGCGGCTACCCCCTCTCGTATCAGCCCAGTGACCACAACGGCTCGAAATACGTCGGAATCACAATCCTTAGTGCATCGGGCAAGTTCGTGAAATAGCGGGCAGCTAGATCACACCGATCGCGCGCAGCTGCGCGATCTCCTCGCCGGCGAGCCCCAGTTCGCCGAGCACCTCGTCGGTATGCTCGCCTAACAGCGGTGAGCGCGTCACCTCGGTCGGACTGTCAGAGAGCTTGATCGGGTTGCCAACCGAGAGATACTTGCCGCGCTTGGGATGATCGACTTCGACGATCGTTCCGGTCGCACGCAGCGAAGGTTCCTCGGCGAGCTCTTTCATCGACAGGATCGGTCCGCAGGGAATGTCGAATTCATTGAGTATTGCCATCGCCTCGAATTTATCCTTGGTCTTGGTCCAGTCCTCGATCGCTGTAAAGATTTCCGCCAGTCGCGGCAGGCGCGCTTTGGGTGTCGCATAGTCGGGCTCGGTAACCCAGCCGGGCTTGCCGATGACCTCGCAGATCGCCGGCCAGACCGGCGCCTGGGTGATGAAGTAGATGTAGGCGTTCGGGTCGGTCTCCCAGCCCTTGCACTTGAGGATTGAGCCAGGCTGTCCGCCACCGGAGGCATTACCGGCGCGCGGGACGGCTGCCCCGAACGCGCCATCCGGATACTGCGGGTACTCGTGCATGACGCGCGTGCGATCCAGGCGCTGCTGGTCGCGCAGTTTGACGCGGCACAGATTGAGCACCCCGTCCTGCATCGCTGCGAGCACGCGCTGGCCGCGCCCGGTGGTCTGGCGCTGGTAGAGCGCGGCGACGATGCCAAGTGCGAGGTGCAGTCCGGTGCCGCTGTCGCCGATCTGCGCTCCGGTAACCAGCGGCGGCCCGTCGTCAAAACCGGTGGTGGAGGCGGCTCCGCCGGCGCATTGCGCGACATTCTCGTAGACCTTGCAGTCTTCGTAGGGTCCGGGACCAAATCCCTTGACCGAGGCCACTATCATGCGCGGATTGAGCTCCTGAATACGCTCCCAGGTAAAGCCCATGCGATCGAGCGCACCGGGGGCAAAGTTCTCCACCAGCACGTCGCAGTGGCGCACCAGCGACTCGAGCACGCTCTTGCCGCGCGGATGCTTGGTGTCCAGGGTAATCGAGCGCTTGTTGTGATTGAGCATCGTGAAATACAGGCTGTCGACGTCGGGAATATCGCGCAGTTGCTCGCGCGTGATGTCGCCGGCACCGGCTCGTTCGACCTTGATGACATCGGCACCGAACCAGGCAAGCAGCTGGGTACAGGTCGGGCCAGATTGAACATGGGTGAAGTCGAGTATTCGGATGCCGTCTAGTGCCTTGCCCATCGTCGTATCCCCTGCAAAGTCGTTGTCAAGAAAACTGTCTGGCGCGACGCCTCGGGTGCGCCGTGTTCACTTCGATTCCACCACCTGCTCGTGCCACGCTGCGCCGGTCGCGGCAGCGGCTCTCGCATCGATCGCCGCGCGACCGCGCGCCAGATGGCGCCGGCGCAGCGGTTTTAGGACCAATAGAGCGAGGAACGCGGCCGTCAGGTTCAGACCCATCGTCAGGGCAAACACGCTTTCCCATCCCGCTCTTGCCGCGAGCAGCGGCGCGAAAAGCGAGAGCAGCGCGGCACTGCCCTTGGCGGTGTAGAGCATGCCCGAGTTGGCCGCTGCAAATTTCGCGCCAAAGGTATCGCCCTGGGTTGCCGGAAAAAGGCTGTAGATCTCGCCAAAGACCATGAAGTACAGCGCCGAAGCCAATACGAAAGCGAGCGGATCGCTTCCCGAGTGGGCCAGCGCGTAGAGAAACAGGGCGCCGAGGACGAAGGCGATGAACATCGTGTTCTCGCGACCGATCCGATCCGAAATCCAGCCAAACAGCGGTCGGCCAATGCCGTCAAAGACCCGGTCCATCTGCACCGCGAGCACCGCGGCGGGTCCGGCAAACCAGAGAATTTTGACCGGGGCGTGATCGATGCCCATGTCCCGCGCCAGCGGCACCACAAATTGCGTAAGCGTCAGCCCGCCAATGGCCACCAGCACGAAGATCAGGTAGAGCAGCCAGAACACCGGCGCGCGCAGCACCTCACGGGGGTGGTAGTCGATCGAGCTCTGTGAGCTGCGCGCATGCAGATTGACGGCAACCACCGGGGCGCGGCGCAGGGCGGTCGACATCACGAGAACGATCGCGCCCTGCGCGAGACCGAATACCAGGAAGGCGTGCTGATAGCCTGCGCTCTCGATCATGGTGGCGATCGGTCCGGTAGTGAAATAGGCGCCTGCGCCAAATCCGGCGGCAGTGATGCCGGCGGCCAGGCCGCGGCGCCGCGGGAACCATTTCAGGGCATTGCCAACGCAGGTGCCGTACACGGCGCCGGTACCGGTGCCACCGAGCGCCGCGCCGAGATAGAGCAGAAAACGCGTGTCGGCAACCGAATTCAGGCACCAGGCGAAGGCCACCAGCACCGCGCCACCGACGACCACCGCGCGCGGGCCGTAGCGGTCCACCAGATAGCCTTCGAAGGGCACAAGCCAGGTCTCGATGAAGACAAAGACCGAGAAAGCGAAGGCGACATCGGCACGCCCCCAGCCAAATTTCTGGTCAATCGGGTCGACAAAAAAGGTCCAGCCGTACTGCAGATTGGCCACGCTGGCCATGCAGACCACTCCGACGAAGAGCTGAACCCAGGGGTTCCAGAACAGTGATTTGTCGTGATCCTGCCCGCTCATCGAACTGCCTTCACCTGATCGAATGGGTCTGTCGCCGGCCTGGGCGAGGGTCTGGTTTGTGGATTTTCCGAACTCAAGGTATTTTGTATACCAGACAAAGTCAACTCGGGTATTCCTGTCCGCCTGTCCCCTCCGGTGTCTCTTGGGACGCCCCCGGGGCCGGCCAACGAACCAGTGTCGGGGGCAAGCTTGAAAATCTGCATTTATGGGGCCGGTGCAATCGGCGGCTACCTCGGCTACGGGCTTGCCAAGAGCGGGGTGGATGTCTCCCTCGTCGCACGCGGCGCTCATCTGGCGGCAATCAAGGCCAATGGCCTGCGACTCATCGATGCCTCCGGCGAGGGCACGGTGTCGGTGCGCGCGACCGACAATCCGGAGGAGTTGGGCGCGCAGGACTACCTCGTCATCGCCTTAAAGGCCCACACCATTCCCGATGCGGTCGAGCGCATGCGCTCCCTGGTCGGGCCCGAGACCTGCGTGGTCTGCGCCTATAACGGCGTGCCTTACTGGTTTACCCATGGCCTGTCGGGCGCAGTAGAAGGCAAGTACCTCTCGTCGATCGATCCCGACGGCGCGCAGTGGCGCATCCTCGGACCCGAGCGTGCGCTTGGCTGCGTGGTCCTGCCGGCAACCGAGATCATCGCGCCGGGTGTGATTCGTCACGACCACGGCGACAAGTTCCCGATTGGCGAACCCAGCGGCGCTACCACCGCGCGCATCGAACGACTGCACACAACGCTGGAAGCTGCCGGCTTCAAGGCGCCGATCCGGTCCGATATCCGCGACGAGATCTGGCTCAAGTTGTGGGGCAATCTGTGCTTGAATCCGATCGCAACTCTGACGCACGCGACCATCGACATCATCGCCACCGATCCGGCGACTCGCGCCGTATGTCGCAGCATGATGCAGGAAGCTGCCGCGATCGCCGAGCGCATCGGCGTGCGCACCCGCGTCGATCTGGAACGGCGCCTAGATGGCGCTGCCGCCGTCGGTGCCCACAAGATGTCGATGCTGCAGGACCTTGAGCGCGGACGCAGCCTCGAGGTCGATCCGCTGGTGGGCGTAATCCAGGAACTGGGCCACATGACAGGGGTTCCCACTCCTGTGGTCGATATCCTGCTCGCACTGGTGCGCCAGCGCGCCATGACGGCCGCGGCAGCGCTTGCCGCCTGAACCCGGCCAGGACCGCGCCAGCACGGGAGCGCCGCTCATGGCAGACAGCCACCAGCCGAATGGTGCGGGCACGGCTCTCGGGCTCGCACCCATCAAGATAGCCAATAGCCTCAGGGATCAGGCCTACGCAGCCATCGAAGACGCCATCATCAATTCCGATATCTACGGAGCCAATGGCGCGATCCGGCTCGACGAGCGACGGCTGTGCGAGGCGCTCGGAATCAGCCGCACGCCGGTTCGCGAGGCGATGACCCGACTTGAGCAAAAGGGCCTGCTGCGCACCCTGCCGCGGCGCGGGGTCTACATCGTTCGCAAGACGCGCCGCGAGCTCATCGAGATGAGCGAAGTCTGGGCGGCGCTCGAGAGCATGGCAGCGCGCCTGGCGACGCTCCACGCCAGCGACGCCGGAATCGCCCGACTGCGCCACATGTTCGACGAATTCGTCAGTACCCCACCGGCCGCGCACATCGACGAATACTCGGACGCCAATATCGCGTTTCATCAGGCCATCATCGCCCTGTCGGGATCGGACCTGATGAAGCGCATGACCGAAAACCTCTTTATCCACATGCGGGCCATCCGCCGCCGCACCATTTCCGAGATCGATCGCGCAGAGCGCTCGATCATCGAACACATGCAGATCATCGATGCACTCGAGCAGCGCGACACCGAGCGTGCCGAGCGCCTCGTGCGCCTGCACTCGCTTGGACTGGCCGAGCACGTGCGCAAGTACTGTGACTTTCTGGATTGACCGGATTCGACCTGCCGCGCGAATCGGACCCGAAGCGCTGTCGAGGCCAAGGCAGGTACTGACGCAATAGCGACACTCGAAGTCCCCTATACTCTTGCCTAGGCTGGGGGCCACCCACTGCGGGTGTCGCTCTCGACATTTCCTGGCGAATTCTCGCGGAGCTTTTATGCAGTCCAGTCAGTATGCATCCACCGGGACCCATTCCGGGGTCGCGGCGCAACGCGCGGTCAGCCTGATTGGCGCGCCCACCGACATTGGCGCTAGCACCCGTGGTGCCAGCATGGGCCCCGAGGCGATGCGCGTGGCGCAGATCGGCCCCGCGCTCGCCCGTTTTGGCGTGGATGTGCGCGACTGCGGCAATCTGACCGGGCCTAGCAACCCGTGGCAAGGCCCCCTCGATGGGTACCGCCATCTCGAGCAGTGCGTCGCCTGGAACCAGGTCATCTATGACGCTGTTCTGGCCGAACTGCGCCAGGGCCGCATGCCGATCATGCTCGGCGGCGACCACAGCCTTGCGATCGGCTCGATCAGCGCGGTGGCGCGTTATTGCCGCGACAAGGGGCGTGCGCTGCGCGTGCTGTGGCTGGACGCACATGCCGACTTCAATACGGCAGTCCTGTCACCTTCCGGAAATATCCATGGCATGCCGGTGGCCTGCCTGTGCGGCAACGGGCCCGCGGAACTGACCGAATTTGCGGGACCGGGGCGCGCAATCGACCCACGCGAGGTGCGCCAGATCGGCATACGCAGTGTCGATGAGGGCGAGAAGCGCCTGGTCCATGAAATGGGGGTCGAAGTCTTCGACATGCGTTACATCGACGAGATGGGCATGCGCCATACGATGGAGAGGGCGCTCGCCGGTCTCGATGAGAACACCCATCTACACGTCAGCCTGGACGTCGATTTCCTTGATCCCGCCATCGCCCCGGGGGTCGGTACCACCGTGCCCGGTGGCCCGAGCTACCGGGAAGCGCAGCTATGCATGGAGATGATCGCCGACACCGAGCGTCTGGCGTCGCTTGACGTCGTAGAACTCAATCCGGCGCTGGACGTTCATAACAAGACGGCGCTGCTGGCAGTCGACCTGATCGAGAGCCTGTTCGGCAAAACTACTCTGATGCGCCCGCGCAGCTAAGGCAGACGGCTCATTTGCAAAGGGGCCATATGTATCTAAGCTTGATGTAGCAACCGAGCTGCAAGAACTGTCATGAATTCGCGCACCGTTGCGTATTCAATACAGGCAGCAGGCTTGGTTGGCATGCGAACAGATGGCGCAGCGACTGGTTTGCCCATAATCTCAAGTCTTGCGCTGCACCGACCCAATTGAGCACCAGCGACCAACCTCTCCCGCCCAACCCGTCCACCGTGTCCCTCGATACCGGTGCGTCGACGCCACCGCTGCGTGGCCTGTTCGACTCGCGCTACACCATCCAGGGCGAGATCGGCAAAGGGTCGATGGGGACCATCTATCGGGCCTTCGATTCGCGGCTCGAGAGAGTTGTGGCAATCAAGACGATACGCCTTGACCTGAACCAGGACACGACCGGGGAGCGCCAGCGTCGCTTCGAGCGCGAAGCGCGCGCCTCGGGGCGCATGAATCATCCCGCGATCGTGACGATCTACGACTCCGGTGTAGCCGACGAGGTCGCCTACATCTCGATGGAATTGCTCGACGGCACCACCATCGATCGCCTGGTCGAGCATGGCGAACGCCTGGACAGTGCAGCGATCGTGGAGTTCATGCTGCCGATCGCAGAAGCGCTCGACTACGCACATTCCCAGGGAGTCGTTCATCGTGACGTCAAGCCCGGCAATATCGTGCGTCTGGCCAATGGTGCGACCAAGCTGACCGACTTTGGCATCGCCCAGTTCGCGGACACGAGCTTCACCCAGACCGGCATCGTCCTTGGTACCCCCAAGTACATCGCTCCCGAACAGATCAGCGGGCAGCCGGTCGACGGGCGCGCCGACATTTTTTCGTTTGGCGTCGTGCTCTATGAGCTGCTGACCGGTCGCGCGCCCTTCATCGCGCCAACTCTGGTTGGCATGATGCACACCGTGCTGCACACCTCGCCGGACTTGCCGACGCTGTGGAGCCCGGATCTACCGAGCGGCCTCGTCAGTATTCTGGCGCGCTGCCTTGCCAAGGCACCCGAGGAGCGCTACGCCTCGGCCGCAGAGCTGGTGCGTGACCTGCGCGCCTACAAGACGCTCGCCACCGACGAGGCGCGCATCAGGCGAACTTTTGATGGAATCCCCGGCACCGCCCTGCCCACACCCATCGACCCCGCCTACGCGCAGACGATTGACACCAATCCGAGCCTGGCTGCCGGCATCTTGGGTGGCCACGCTGGTAGCGCGCGCGCCAGTCACTCGGGGCGGCTTGCCAATATGCTGGTTGCTGCGCTCGTCGTGGGCGGCGTCTACGCGGTCGCCCGACTGGCTTCTCCGGCTCCAGAATCGGTGGCCACACCCACAGGCGCCGCACCCGCAGTCGCTGCACCCAGCGTCGGGTCTACCACCGCCGGACTGCCAGCCGCTGCACCGCTCGCAAACCTGCCGGGCGCGAGCGGCGAAACGGTGGCGCAGCCGGAGCCGGTCGCACCGGTGCGCGTCCACGAGGCGCCGCGAGTAACGCACCCGCACCCTGCTGCTGCGCCGGCGTCCCACAGCGTTACCGCCAGCGAGCGCCAGAGCAATCAGGAATTGCCCGATGGTTCGACACCGCCGCTGTCAGATCGGGCGCACACCGAGACTGCCAATGCGCAGAATCAACCTCAGGTCATTGAGCGCTCGCGCACTGAGAGCACGGTACACGTACCAGGCATGTTTGAGCGCACCACTGATCAGGTAGCAGGCTTTTTCAAACACCAGCGCGACTGCCTCGTCTACGACAAGTGCCAGAGCACGGCTGCAAATCCCCAGAGCGGTGCAGCCGCTCAAAATCCCACCCAGAAAAGCACACCGCAGACTTCTCCCTGAGCAGCGCTCGCGCGCGGCAGGAGCGGCCACTTACATGTGGTTACAAATAACAGCGCATTCCCCTGCGCCGCCGTCCACCCATGAGGTTTTGAAACGTTTATTGTGCAGGCTTGCGTCTTAAGTGCGCTGCGCGATAGACCGTAACCCCGCCTCGGGGTCTCATGGCAGCGCGGCAATCGGGCGCGCCATCGATGCGCCAGGCGTCTTCAATCCGACGACGCCGATGCGCCATGTGCAACCAAACAGTCGGGGACTCCATTGAAACCAAAGATCGCCATTCTCAGCACGCTCGGTACGGCGCTGCTGGCAGCCTGTGCCAGCCCACCTCCGCCTCCGCCTCCGCGGGCCTACGTGGAAGTGGCTGCACCCGCTCCGGTGTATGAGCCGGCGCCGCAGCCGGTAGTCAGCGTCTATGTGGATCCACCCCTTGAGGCACCCCCTCCGATTTCGATCAGTTACGCGCCACCGCCGATGCTCGTTGAGACGCCACCGCCGATGCCGGCCGTTGGCATGTACTGGACCGGTGGCTACTGGGACTGGCAGGGCACCTGGGTCTGGGCGCACGGGCGCTGGGCCGGTCCGCCGCAACCAGGTTACGGATGGAACAACCCCTACTATGAGAACCGTGGCGGCGCGGTAGTCTTCGTCACCGGGCACTGGTCACCCCCTGGCGTCGTCTTCGCACCGCCGGCGATCGGCATCAGCATCACCGCTGCGGTCGTGCTACCCGGAATAGCGATCGGCGTCGCGCCGATCGGCCCACCCGGAGTGTTTGTTCCGAGCCCCCCGGGATCGCGTCCGGGCTTCATCGTGCCCGCTCCCTTCGGGACGGCTCCGGCAGTCGTGACCGGCGCACCGCCGGTCGTCGCGGTCGGCATGCACATCACTAACAACACCACCAACGTCACGAACGTCACCAACGTGACCAACGTAAACAACGTCACGGTGGTGGCACCAGCGAGCGCCACGGCCAACGGCCAGGCCGTCAATTCGACGGTACCGGCCTCGGCCCACCTGGCGGCGGCACAGACTCCCGTAGTCAAGGCACCGGCACCGGAACCGGCTTCGGCCAAGGCCATCCCCGCCTACACGCCAGGTAAGCCACTGCCAACGCTGCCGGCAGCGCAGACGGTGCGTCCGGCGGTGACGCCGACCTTCTCGCATCCTGCTGCAGCGACCCAGACCCGGCCGACCACGCCGACACCAGCGGCCCAGCCCGAGCGTCCGACTCCGGCCGCCACCAAGCCGGCGACACCCGAGGCGGAATCGCGTCCGAACGAGCCTGCCGCAAGACCTGGGGCCAAGCCGCCAACGCCGGCGCCCAAGTCTGAATCGGCGAGCCATCCGGAGGCGGCCGAGAAGCCCGCTTCACGGCCACCGGCGCAGACCCGGCCCGCACCAAAGCCTGAGGCCGGTGAAAAGCCCGCAGCCAAACCAGCCGCGCCCAAGCCGGAAGCCGAAAAACCGGCGGCGCCCAAGCCCAAGAGCCCTCCTTCCAAGGAGAATGAGAAGAAGGAAGAGCATTAAAAGCCTGGATAACACCCGGTCCTCGACCGGGTGCAGCAAGGCAGTAAAAGGCCCCGCACGCTACGCGTGCGAGGCCTTTTTGTTTTCGGTGGCACGCTCCGGGATTGCGGTGCCTATGCGCTGGCTCGAGCGGCGAGGATGGCGCGCACGAGAGTGCGCGTGTGTTCGCCGAAATTTCCCATCAGCGGAACCAGGGCGCGGGTCATGGCGTCCTGGGTCGCGGCGGGCGAAGTCGCCAGTAGCGCGTACAGATCGACGCCACTCTCGCTCTCCCCCATCACATAGTCGGGATCCGAAGTGAATTTGGCCGGAAGACTCGCCGCCAAAAGCGCATCCAGTGAGTCAGCCTCGTCATAGGCCTGCCGTGAAATGATCTCGCGCGGCGCGTCATCCGAATAATCCCTTATCACGTTGCGCGTGCGATCGCGCAAGGCGAGAATCGGGGCATCCGCGAAATCACCGCGCAGATAATCGGCACGCAGCCGGTGCAGCTGATAGTTCTCAAGCGCCAGATGACGGTTGGAGACGAGGATGATCGCTTCCCGCTTGCCCGTGTGAAAACCCGCCAGGTCCATGCTGTTGATCCATAACATGCGCGCAAGACTAACTCCCGGCAGGACCCGGGCATGGTAGGGCTGGGTCAGGTCCTGCGTGTAATGTAGCGCCCAGCCGGTAAAACGAAAGCCCCAATAGGGATGTCCGGTGCGCAGGGCATAGACGGCGAGCGATTTCCAGAGATGGATGCGGTATTCGGCGAGGGTGCGACCGAGAAACGGCGCCGCCCGATAGGTAATCGCTGACTCGTGGTAAAAGCCCATGTGCAAGGGCGCCTGGCTGCCGAATTCGACCGCCGGATTCCCGAACGGCTGGCGCCCAAGGCCATAGCGCGCACCGTAGGCCGTACCATTGTCGGACCAGACTCCGATGTCCATTCCGTAGTCCGGCTCGTCCGAAGCGGTGGCGATCACATCAGTCACCGCCACGAGATCGCCCGTGCGCAATGCCGCGAACGTCGTGTACTTGGTCGTCTCGCTGCGCAAGAGCGTCGTCACGGCGGCTTCCTCCAAGCGCACGCGCTCACCCAGTGCCGCCCCAGGTGGCAGCTGCACGAACAGGCCCAGGCGTGCCCCGGGATTGATGCGCGTGGCGTCCGTAAAGCCTTGGCGCAAATTCGCTCCAGCGTCAGGCCGCGCCGCAAAGGCAAGAGCATCGGGTCGCGCCGGATAATTGGGCACGTGCTGGCGCGCCCAGAGTTCCTCGTCGGCCAATAGGTGCGCAAGGCCCGCCGACTCGCCGGCGAGGAAGGTATCCAGTTCTTCGGCGGGCACGGCCGGTAAACGCGTGATCTCGGGCATCACCGCCAGGGCCTGCCAGGTGCACAGGGCGTGGTTGCTCCAGGCGCCGGCACCCGTACCAATCGATAGCGCAGCCACGCAGAAACCGGCACGAGCGACGCCATACAGAAGATTCATCGCACTGCTCCGCAAGGAGCGTCGCGCAGAACCGCGACGCCGTGGTTGCGGCGATGATACCGTGCTTAGCTGAACCCGGCGGCCAAACTACGGCGCCAGGATGGTTGGTATGCCTGAAAGCGTGAATTGATGAGACTGCGAAACTATGTAGTGGTGGCGGCAACGCTATGCCTTGTTCTCGCGATTGCGGCCCGACCGGCGTGCTCCCCGGCTCCCCCGTCAAGCCAGCGTGAACACGAGGTGCTGTCTCGCTACCTGCAGGCAAGTCCGGTGCGGCGCGTCGATTTCTGGCGTGACACCTTGGCGAGGCCGCTTGCCCAGCGTATCGGTCCCGCGTCACCGGAAATGCTCGCCTTTCTGCGCGCAACGAACCAGCTTGAGGGCTTCAAGACCTTCGTTCATGCGTCCAAGGCGTCGCCGCAGTTTCGCAGCGACGTCGAGCAGGCCATTGCCGAGCTGCCCGCCCCGGTCATCGGGCTCGTAAAAGACCGGCTCGCGGGCATCTACTTCGTCGAGGGTCTGGGTAGCAGTGGGTTTACCGAGCTGGTACAGGACGACTCCGGCAAGCCGGTTGCTGCTTTCGTCGTGCTCGATAGTGGTGAGCTGACAGGCCGTCGCGCCAATCAGTGGGCCACGTGGAAGGAGAGCACGCCCTTCACGGGGGACAGTGCGAAGCTCGAGGTGGCGATCGAGGACAAGGCGGCGAACACCACTGCAGGCGCGGTCCAGTACATCCTTTTACACGAACTCGGACACGTGACAGCGGTCGGGCGCCGGCTCGATCCGATCTGGATAACGCCTACCCGCGAGATTGGGCGGGCGGAGGACTTCCCATTTTTCGCGCAGAGCTGGCGCGTGCGTGACGAACGCATCGTCAGTCTGTTTGACGACCAGTTCATCCTGCGAAGCGATGTAGTCTATTACCTTGGCGCCAGGCTCGACGCCAGCAGAATGATCGACACCTACACCCAGCTTGCGGCGACCAATTTCCCGACCCTGTACGCCGCAACCTCCTATTCGGACGACTTTGCCGAATCCTTTGCCAACTATGTGCACACGGTACTGCTGCACAAGCCCTTTGCGATCGTAATTCATGACGGCGACCGGGTAATGCGCTACGGCGCCTGTTGGGATGAGCCGCGCTGCGCCGGCAAGCGGCGCATCCTCGAGGAGCTGCTCGAAACGCGGCACGGCTCGCCCTAAGTACCCCCCGGAGGGCGTGCATGCACACCCTCGGACGCGCCACGCCTCAAAATAGGGTCGCCGGCTCCAATCTGGTGCGCGACCCGGAATTGAACGCCCAGTTAGTTAGCAACAACAATCAGACCCGTTAGGCACTTACGCCAGATCACGGTGCATGGCACGCACCTTGCGTTGACCCAGCCAAGCCCGCAGGGCGGCGCCTCGACGTCGCTAAGGAACGAGCCCAATCGGTGATAGCTCACCTTTGGAGGACTCGCTGTGGGTGTCCACTTCCTGGGAGATACCTATGAAACGTCGTGAAGTACTCAAAACGGGACTGATCGGCATTGCTGCCGCGCTCGGCTCCGTCCGCCTGTCGTCGGTATTCGCTGCCGACACGATCAAGGTGGGCATTCTCCACTCCCTGTCGGGCACGATGGCGATTTCCGAAACGGCGCTAAAGAACACAGCGCTCATGACGATCGAAGAGATCAACGCCAAGGGTGGCGTGCTGGGCAAGAAACTGGAGCCGGTGATCGTCGACCCGGCGTCGAACTGGCCCCTGTTCGCGGAAAAATCGCGTCAGCTACTCTCCCAGGACAAGGTGGCAGTGGTATTTGGCTGCTGGACTTCGGTGTCGCGCAAGTCGGTGCTGCCGGTGTTCAAGGAGCTCAACGGCCTGTTGTTCTATCCCGTGCAGTACGAAGGCGAAGAGCTCGAAAAGAATGTCTTTTATACCGGCGCCGCACCGAATCAGCAGGCCATCCCGGCGGTTGAATACCTGATGAGTGCCGATGGCGGCAGCGCCAAGCGCTTTGTCCTGCTTGGCACCGACTACGTCTATCCGCGTACCACCAACAAGATCCTGCGCGCCTTTCTGCATAGCAAGGGCATTACCGACGACGACATCATGGAGGAGTACACCCCGTTCGGGCATAGCGACTACCAGACTATCATCGCCGGCATCAAGAAATTCGCCAGCGAAGGCAAGAAAACCGCGGTGGTCTCGACCATCAATGGCGACTCGAACGTGCCCTTCTACAAGGAACTGGGTAACGCCGGACTCAAGGCAACCGACGTCCCGGTGGTTGCCTTCTCGGTCGGTGAAGAAGAGCTGCGTGGCGTCGATACTAAGCCCCTGATCGGACAGCTCGCCGCCTGGAACTATTTCGAGTCGATCAAGAATCCTACCAACACCGCCTTCATCAAGCTCTACAAGGACTGGGCCGTCGCCAACAAGATCCCCAACGCCGACACCGCGGTCACCAACGACCCGATGGAAGCAACCTATATCGGCATCCATATGTGGGCCCAGGCCGTCACCAAGGCGAAGTCGACCGATGTCGACAAGGTGATCGCAGCCGTGGGCGGCCAGACCTTCAAGGCGCCTGACGGATTCACCATTGAAATGGATCCCAAGAACCATCACCTGCACAAACCGGTTTTCATCGGTGAGATTCAGGCGGACGGCCAGTTCAAGGTGGTCTGGAAGACCAAGGAGCCGATCAAGGCCCAACCCTGGAGCCCCTTCATTCCCGAGAACGTGGGCAAGAAGGACGAGCCCGATACCAAGTAATGCGCAATGACCGGCGACCCAGCTGTGCCCCGTCGCCGGTCGGCGTTGCTGCGGCCGTGAAACTCCTATGGCGCCTGGTGATGCTTGCCGGCGCCCTGGGACTGGCGCTTACCGCCGGTTCGGCAGCAGCACTTGATCCGGGCAGCTTTACGCCGCTCGACGCAAAACTGATCACTCCGCTGGCCGGGGACGACAGCGACGCGCGTATTGGCTCGATCGAAGCCCTGGGAGTCCTGGCGAGCCCGTCCGCCTACACGGTCCTGCGGGCGCTGCTTGATGAGAAACTCTATGCCAGTCCGGATGGCCGGGTATTCATCGTGGGCGACGATGGACTTGCCTTCGATCCCCTGACGGCCAAGAGCGGCCCGGCCCCCGATGGTATCGACAGCATCACCGTGAACAATCGCATGCGCGGCGCCATCGAGGCCGCACTTGCCGGAGAGCGCCTGTTTGCCAGCGAGCGCGCGACGCGTCTTGCCGCCGCGATCGAAATTGGCCGCAATGCCAATATCTCGCAGCGACCGCTGCTCGAACGCGCCCGCGCCGCCGAAACCGACGAGGGCGTACGCGCCCAACTGGACATAGCGCTCGCCAAGGCCGACCTGCAGAGTGCGGACGCTGCGGCGCGTCGCGATGCGGTACACACGCTCTCGCAAAGCGAGAGCGAATCCACGCGCGCGCTGATCGCAGGGCTCCTGCAAAAAAAGGGCGATGGCTCGCCCGTCGAGCCGGACGCCGGTGTGCGCAACGCCGCTGCCGACGCCCTGCACCAGATCGACCGGCGCCTGGCGATCATCGGCTGGCTCGGCAATATCTTCTATGGCGTGAGCCTCGCCTCGGTGCTGCTGCTGGCGGCGCTCGGCCTTGCCATCACCTTCGGCCTGATGGGCATCATCAATATGGCGCACGGCGAGATGCTGATGATCGGCGCCTATTCCACCTACGTGATGCAACTGCTGTTTCGGCATTACGCACCGGGTCTGATCGACTGGTATGTCATCGCCGCCATCCCCTTCGCCTTTCTGGTCGCAGCCTCTGTAGGCATGGCGCTCGAGCGCGGGGTGATCCGCTGGCTCTACGGTCGGCCACTTGAAACCCTCCTCGCGACCTGGGGCATCAGCCTGTTCCTCATGCAGTCGGTACGCACGCTCTTTGGCGCGCAAAACGTCGAGGTGAGCAATCCGGCCTGGATGTCGGGGGGTGTGACGGTCCTCGGCGGCCTCGTGCTCTCGTACAACCGGATCGTGATCATCGTGTTTGCTCTTTTGGTGCTCACTGCCGTCTGGCTGCTGCTCAATCGCACCCGCCTTGGTCTATTCCTGCGCGCAGTTACCCAGAATCGCCACATGGCCGATTGCGTGGGCGTTCCGACCGGACGCATCGATATGCTGACCTTTGGTCTTGGCTCGGGTATCGCAGGGCTCGGCGGCGTGGCACTCTCGCAGCTTGGCAATGTCGGTCCCGACCTCGGCCAGAGCTACATCGTCGACTCCTTCATGGTGGTCGTGCTGGGAGGGGTTGGCCAGCTTGCCGGAACCATCATTGCCGCCTTCGGTCTTGGCGAACTCAACAAGCTACTCGAGCCCTACGCCGGCGCAGTACTTGGCAAGATCATCATCCTTGTACTCATTGTGCTGTTCGTGCAAAAGCGGCCGCAGGGCCTGTTTGCGCTGCGCAGTCGCAGCCTCGACTGATGCAAGCGCTCGCCCGCCCCGATCGCCGGCTGTTTGCACCGCGCCAGGTGCAGGCACTCTTGATCGCAGCGGTCGTGCTCTTGGCGCTCTTGCCGGTTGGGCAACTGGCCTTCGACGAAGGCCAGTTCCTTCATGTCTCAAGCTTCACGATCTCGGTGCTCGGCAAGTTCATGTGCTACGCCATTGCTGCGGTCGCACTTGACCTGGTGTGGGGTTACACCGGTATTCTCTCGCTGGGCCACGGCCTGTTCTTCTCGCTCGGTGGCTACGCACTTGGCATGTACCTGATGCGCTCGATCGGACGCGACGGTGCCTATCACGCCGATCTGCCCGATTTCATGGTGTTTCTGGACTGGAAGCAGTTCCCGTGGTTCTGGTCCTTCACCGATCACTTCTGGTATTGCGCCCTCTTGGTCGTCATGGTGCCCGGCGTGCTGGCCTTCGTCTTCGGGTTTTTTGCCTTTCGTTCCCGCATCAAAGGCGTCTACTTTTCGATCATTACCCAGGCGCTCACCTTTGCCGCCATGCTGATGTTCTTTCGCAATGACACCGGCTTTGGCGGCAATAACGGCTTCACGGACTTCAAGCGCATCCTCGGCTTTTCGATCACCGCGGCGCCCACCCGGGCGGTGCTCTACTGGCTCACGCTCGCCACTCTGGTCGGTGTCTACCTAATGGCGCGCGCCATTACCCAGTCCAAACTCGGCCGCGTTCTGACCGGTATTCGCGACGCCGAAAACCGCCTGCTTTTTGTCGGTTATGACTCGCTCTGGTTCAAACTTTTCGTCTGGACGCTCTCGGCGATCCTGTGCAGTATCGCGGGTGCCCTGTATGTCCCGCAGGTGGGCATCATCAATCCGAGCGAAATGTCGCCCGCCAACTCGATCGAGATGGTGGTCTGGGTTGCCAGCGGGGGACGCGGCACCCTGATCGGGCCCATTCTCGGTGCGGGCGCGGTCAATGGCATGAAGACGCTTTTCACCAATCTGTTTCCGGAATACTGGCTGTTCGTGCTGGGTCTGATCTTCGTCGGGGTCACGCTCTTTCTGCCCAATGGCATCGTCGGGCTCTTGCGCAGCCTGCGCCGGCGCCTCGCGGAGCACGGCCAATGAGCCAACCGGAAAACCTCAGCCCGGTGATCGACGAACAGGCGCCAGCGGCGGGCACGGCAAGCTATGGCCACGTGGTCGACGAAAAACTCGACACCAGCCACGGCACGATCCTCTATCTGGACGACGTGACCGTGACCTTCGACGGTTTTCGCGCTCTGAACAAGCTCACGCTCAACATCGCCGTTGGCGAGCTGCGCTGCATCATCGGTCCCAATGGCGCGGGCAAGACCACCGTGATGGACGTCATCACCGGCAAGACCCGTCCGGATTCGGGGACCGCCTACTTCGGCCAGACTCTCGATCTGACCCGGCTCTCGGAGCACCAGATCGCGCGCGCCGGCATCGGTCGCAAATTCCAGCGCCCGACGGTTTTTGAGAACCATAGCGTTTTCGAGAATCTCGAGATGGCCATGAAAACCGACAAGCGGGTCTTTCCGACCCTGTTCGCGCGCCTGAACGGCGAGATGCGCGAGCGCATCGATGCGACCTTAAGGCTGGTGCGCCTCGAAGCTGCGGTCGAGCGCAGCGCTGGCCTGCTCTCGCACGGCCAAAAGCAGTGGCTCGAAATCGGCATGCTGCTCATCCAGGAACCGCAACTGCTGCTTCTCGACGAACCGGTGGCGGGTATGACCGATGCCGAGACCGACCGCACGGCGGAACTGCTCAACGAGTTGCGCGGCAAGCATTCGCTGGTCGTTGTGGAGCACGACATGGACTTCGTCTCCGACATTGCGCAGGACGGCATGGTGACGGTCCTGCACGAGGGCTCGGTGCTGGCCGAAGGCCCGATGGCCAAGGTCCAGTCCGATGCACGGGTAATCGAAGTTTATCTGGGACGCTGACATGCTCACTGCGCGCGGCCTGAATCAATACTACGGTGGCAGCCACACGCTGCGCAGTGTCGACCTCGATGTCGAAAAAGGCCGCTGCACCGCCTTGATGGGTCGCAACGGGGTTGGCAAGACCACCCTGTTGCGCTGCCTGATGGGGGTGCTTCCGATTGCCAGCGGCAGCGTTGAATTCGCCGGCCACGATATCGCGCGCCTCTCGCCGCACCGGCGCGCCGCGCTTGGCATGACCTACGTGCCACAGGGCCGCGAGATCTTTGCACGTCTGACTGTCGAAGAAAACATTTTCATGGGCATGGCCTGCCTGCCGGCCCGTCAGGCGCGCCGCGTCAGTGGCGAGATCTATGAACTTTTTCCGGTGCTGCGCGACATGCTTCGGCGCCGTGGCGGGGACCTGTCGGGCGGCCAGCAGCAGCAGCTGGCGATCGCGCGCGCACTCGTCGCAAATCCGCGCCTGATCATCCTGGATGAGCCCACCGAAGGGATCCAGCCATCGATCATCAAGGATATTGAACGGGTCATCCGCCTGCTGCGCGATCGCGGCGATATCGCTATCCTGTTGTGCGAGCAGTACTTCGACTTCGCCCGCGCGCTGGCTGATCGCTTCGTGGTACTGTCACGCGGCGAGGTGGTGGCCTCGGGCGGCGCCGAACAGATGGATGACGACTCGGTACGGCGCCATCTGGCGGTATAGCGTTGCCCGCGACCGTGCAATCGAGAGGGCTTAGTGATGAACGATCTGGCCTTGCCACGCGAGGCGCTTGGCAAGGCCGTGGTCCCAGTCACCGGCCGGGAGCGCACTTGGCGCGCGCGCCTTGAGTTGGGCTGCGAGCTGCGCGCTGGCAAGACCGTGCTTAGCCATCGGCGCCACGAGGGGCCGCTGCGCGTACAAAAGCCGCTCTACCCGGATGGACCTGAGCGCGCCGAACTGGTACTGATCCATCCACCGGCGGGGATTGCCGGCGGCGACGATCTTGCGATCGAAACCAGCCTCGGCGCGGGCAGCGCCCTTCTGGTTACCACACCGGGAGCAGCCAAGTGGTATCGCTCGGGAGGCGATCTTGCCCGCCAGAAGACCAGTCTGCGCGTGGCCGCCGGTGCGACACTGGAGTGGCTGCCTCAGGAAAACATCGTTTTCAACGGCGCCGAGGCGCGGCTGGCGACAGAGCTTGAGCTTGCCCACGCATCGCGCTGTATCGGCTGGGAGATCGTGGTGCTTGGACGTCACGCTGCCAATGAAAGCTTTTGCACGGGATCGCTTGGTCAGCGCATGAGCATCTTCGTTGACCATCGCCTCTTGTGGCGCGAGCGCGCCTGGCTCGCCGGCGGCGATGCCCTCTTGAACTCGCCGGCCGCCTGGGCAGGTGCGCACGTTGGTGCCGTGATGTGGGTGTATGGCCAAGGCCAGGACGATGCGCTCATTGAACGCTGTCGCGTCCTCACCGAGGCGGGCGTGCGCCTGGGGGTGACCCGCATCGACGAGCGGCTCACCCTGATCCGCGCGCTTGCGAGCTCACCCGAGGCGCTGCGGCGCGTACTCGCCCTCGTGTGGGGCGCAGCACGTCAGGCGATCGGTGCGCCTGGCGCGAGCACGCCGCGCATCTGGGCCACCTGAGCCTGCATCATGAGAGTGTTGAATCCAGCAAGCGAGCCACCATGGAACTGACCCCGCGTGAGAAAGACAAATTGCTGATATTCACCGCGGCACTGCTCGCCGAGAGGCGTCGGGCGCGCGGCTTGCGGCTGAACTACCCGGAGGCGGTCGCCTTCATATCGGCAGCCATCATGGAGGGCGCGCGCGACGGGCGCAGCGTCGCGGACCTGATGCATTACGGTACGACGCTTCTGACGCGCAGCGACGTCATGGAGGGAATCGCCGAGATGATTCCGGACATCCAGGTCGAGGCCACCTTTCCGGACGGCACCAAGCTCGTAACCGTGCACAACCCGATCATTTGAGGACGGCCATGATTCCAGGTGAAATGCTGATCGAAGCCGGCGCGATAGAAATCAACGTCGGGCGTCCAACCAGGTCGCTCGAGGTCGCAAATACCGGCGATCGCCCGGTCCAGGTCGGCTCGCACTTCCATTTTTTCGAAGTCAACGAGGCCCTGCGCTTTGACCGGATGGCGGCACGCGGCTGGCGCCCTAATATCGCCGCCGGCACTGCGGTTCGTTTCGAGCCCGGTCAGGTGCGCACCATCGAGCTGGTCGCGCTCGACGGAGCACGCGTGGTGTATGGATTCAATGGCGCGGTGATGGGAGCGCTCGATGCGCCCGGATCGGGAGGTTCGCGATGAGCCCGTCGATCACAAAGCGTGCCTATGCCGAAATGTTCGGCCCGACGACAGGCGACCGCGTGCGGCTGGCCGACACGGCCCTCGTGGTCGAAGTCGAGCGCGACTTCACCGTCTATGGTGAGGAGGTCAAGTTCGGTGGCGGCAAGGTGATTCGCGACGGCATGGGGCAGAGTCAGCGCGTCTCAAGCGAATGTGCCGACACCGTGATTACCAATGCTCTCATCATCGACCACTGGGGCATTGTAAAAGCGGACATCGGCATCAAGAACGGCCGCATCGAGCGCATCGGCAAGGCCGGCAATCCGGACATCCAGCCGCGGGTAGACATCGTCATCGGCGCTGCCACTGAAATCATAGCGGGTGAAGGCATGATCATCACCGCAGGGGGTGTCGACAGTCATATTCACTTCATCTGTCCGCAGCAGATCGAGGAAGCCCTGATGTCGGGGGTAACGACCATGCTTGGCGGTGGCACCGGACCTGCGACGGGGACCTTCGCGACCACGGTGACGCCCGGTCCCTGGCATCTGGAGATGATGCTGCTCGCCGCCGAACACTATCCGATGAATCTTGGCTTTCTCGGCAAGGGCAATGCGAGCCTGCCTGCGCCCCTCATGGAACAGATCGCAGCCGGCGCCATCGGCCTGAAACTGCATGAAGACTGGGGCACTACGCCAGCGGCGATCGACAACTGCCTGACGGTGGCCGATGCCACTGACACCCAGGTGGCAATCCATACCGACACGCTCAATGAGGCGGGATTCGTCGAGGCGTCGATCGCCGCATTCAAGGGGCGCACCATCCACACCTACCACACCGAAGGTGCCGGCGGTGGCCATGCCCCCGACATCATCCGCGTCTGCGGAGAGAACAATGTGCTGCCCTCCTCGACCAATCCGACCAGACCCTATACCGTCAACACGCTCGATGAACATCTCGACATGCTGATGGTGTGCCACCACCTGGACGCCGGGATCGCCGAAGATATCGCATTCGCCGAATCACGGATTCGCAAGGAGACCATCGCCGCCGAGGACATCCTGCATGATCTTGGCGCCTTCTCGATGCTCTCTTCGGACTCGCAGGCGATGGGACGCGTCGGTGAAGTCATCATGCGCACCTGGCAGACCGCCCACAAGATGCGCATGCAGCGCGGCAGCCTTCCCGGGGACAGCGCGCGCAATGACAATCTGCGCGTCAAACGCTATGTCGCCAAATACACCATCAATCCTGCCCTCACTCATGGCATTGCGCATGAGGTCGGCTCCATCGAAGTCGGCAAATGGGCCGATCTGGTGGTCTGGAAGCCGGCCTTCTTTGGCGTGAAGCCTTTTCTCGTCATCAAGGGCGGCACGATCGCGGCGGCCGCCATGGGCGACCCGAACGCCTCGATTCCGACACCCCAGCCGGTGCATTATCGACCCATGTTCGGTGCGCATGGCAAAGCCGTCACCCGCGGTTCGCTAACCTTTGTATCGAAGGCGGCGCTCGATGCCGATATCGGGGGGCGCCTCGGGCTCGCCAAACCGCTTGCCGCCGTGCGCGGCTGTCGCAGCGTCACCAAGCGCGACATGGTACACAACAGCCTGACACCTAAAATCACGGTCGATCCCGAAACCTATGAGGTCGTCGCCGATGGCGAGAAACTGGTCTGCGAACCGGCGACGGAGTTGCCAATGGCCCAACGCTACTTTCTTTTCTGAGCGATGCTGCAAATCACCCGCCTGATCGCTTCAGACGCAAGCATTGCGGCACCCTTGCGCGAGCGCGCCCGCAAGCTGGTGCTGACGTCCGGCGAGCGCGCCCGCACCCGCCAGCGGGTGCGCCTGTCGGACGGCAGTGACGCCGCCCTCATGCTGCCACGCGGCACGGTCCTGCGGCCCGGAGCGATGCTGATTGACGAGAATGGTGCCCTGATCAGTGTGAGCGCGGCCGCCGAGCGGATTTACCGAGTGTGCGCGCGACCCGATTCGGAAAGTGGACCGGCCGATTTGCAGAGGGCCGCTTATCACCTTGGCAACCGCCACGTACCGGTCGAGCTCGCCAAGGATGTCCTGAAGATCGAACGCGACCCGGTTCTGCGCGATCTGCTCTTGCGCCTGGGTCTGTCGGTCATTGACGCTTTCGAGCCCTTCGTACCCGAGGCAGGAGCCTATGGCGGTGGCCATCGGCACGACCACGATGAGACGGGAGGATCCGTCGGCGAAGCCCTGTCGCGCGAAGCACATGGCGAGGCTGGCGCGCGCCCCCACGTGCACGGTCCCAACTGCGGTCATGGTATTCACCCCAAGCGATGAAGCGCACCCCCGATCCTGCGCTATCGAAAGCCCTGGCGAGCCGCATCGCGCTCTTGCAACTCTCAAGCGTTGCCCTGCCTGTCGGCGGATTCAGCTACTCCCAGGGTCTTGAGTCGGCTATCGAGCAGGGCGTCCTCGGTTCGCACGACCAGATCGAAGGCTGGATCGCCGATGTCCTCGAATACGTGATCGGTCGTTACGAAGCACCCGTCTGGTGGCAGCTCTATCTGGCTAGTAGTCGGGCCAGGCCCGAATCCTTCGATACGTGGAACGAGGAGTTTCTCGCCACCCGCGAAACCGCCGAGCTGCGCGCCGAGACGCTCCAGATGGGCCACTCCATGGCGCAGCTCCTGCGTGGACTCGATGCCCCGGTGCCGGTCACCAGCTCGCCCTTGACCTGGCCCGCTGCCCACGCGTGGACCAGCGCCTTGTGGGAGATCGAGCCCGCCGACGCACTCGCCGGTTACCTCTTTGCCTGGGCCGAGAACCAGGTCATGGCAGCCATCAAGTGCTTTGCGCTCGGTCAGCTCACCGGACAAGGGATGCTGCTCGAGCTTCGGGCAGCGGTCGCGCGGGTGGTCGAGACCGCGCCCGACTGGGACGAGGAGCGCCTGTCGAGTCAGGCACCGGCCTTTGCGATAATCAGCGCACAACACGAACAGCAGTATTCACGCCTATTCAGGTCCTAAGGGGACCCAGGCTCCACACTCAGGAAAGCACCCAGCAAATGAACCATGAGCAAGTCGCAGGTCCCTTGCGCGTCGGGGTTGGAGGACCGGTTGGCTCGGGCAAGACGACCCTCGTCGAGGTCCTCTGCAAGCGCATGCGTGAGCGCTTTCAAATCGCCGTTGTGACCAACGACATATATACCAAGGAAGACGAGCGCCTTCTGGTGGCAGCGCAGGCACTGCCGGCGGAACGGATCATGGGAGTCGAGACCGGTGGCTGTCCGCACACCGCGATTCGCGAGGACGCTTCAATCAACCTTGAGGCAGTCGATCGCATGCAAAAGCGATTCCCCGATCTCGATCTGATTTTCATCGAGTCGGGTGGGGACAATCTTGCCGCCACCTTCAGCCCGGAACTCTCCGATCTCACGCTCTATGTGATAGACGTCGCGGGAGGTGAAAAGATTCCGCGCAAGGGGGGACCTGGCATCACCAAGTCTGATCTTTTGATCATCAACAAGATCGATCTCGCACCCCATGTCGGCGCATCGCTGGAGGTCATGCAGCGGGACGCGCAGCGCATGCGGGGCGAGCGGCCATTCGTCATGACCAATCTGAAGTCGGCGACGGGACTCGACACGGTCGTTGAGTTCATCGTGACCCGGGGGCTCCTGGTGGAGAGAGCCTGACCACCGCCACGCGCTGACATTGCGTGGAGCTGTACATAAGCTAGGATGTCGCACCAGGGGAGACTGGCCTTGCTATCGGACCCCGAGGAGTGCACGTTCATCATCTGGGAGCGATTCATGGATTCAGGGCGAGATGCGCGCGTGAACTACGGGCTTGATGCTCCCAAGGTGGTCCGCAATCTCGCGCTCGCGTCGGTCTTTATGCTCGCCGCGTGGACCACTACCGCCCTGCACCTGTGGAGCGGTGAGTTCCGCTTCACGGTATTGGGTCTCGACATCGTCCTGGAATTGAAGGGCTCATTTCTCGGGATTGGCTTGATCTGCGGCGTGCTGGCGATCTGGATGATCTGGGAGAGCAAGGTCGGCAAGCTGCGTCATTGCGAGCAATTGCTAGACCGGATTAGCTGGAGCGGATCAGAACAGGTACTCGATGTCGGTTGCGGGCGCGGACTGCTCCTGATCGGCGCAGCCAGGCGACTTTCGACTGGCAGCGCAGTCGGCATCGACATCTGGCAGGCGGAAGATCTATCGGGAAATTTCGCCGAAGCTACCCTCGCCAATATCCGCTCCGAGGGCGTTGAAGGGCGCGCCACGGTCCAGACCGCGGACATGCAAAAGCTGCCGTTTGCCGACAACAGTTTCGACGTGGTCGTGTCGCGCGCCGCGATCCATAACCTCTACAAGCCCGAAGAGCGCTCACGCGCCCTTGCGGAAATCACGCGGGTGGTGAAAGTAGGTGGCCGGATCCTGATCGATGACATCCGCCACATGGACGAATACGCGGCGGCATTGCGTGCGGGGCGCTGCGAGGTCGAGCTCTCTGGCTCGCGCCTCGCGTCATGGCTGGTCTACAAACTGACCTGGGGGTCGCTCCGTCCTGGCGTGCTGGTGGCGACCAAATTGGCAAGACCTGGGCCCTGACGCGGGTTCGTCCTACCGCTCATCCCGCAAACCCTGCCAGCGACGCAGAGCGCTCAATGTCCGAGGCCAGTGGCGGCAATCTGCTGCTCCACGTAACTCGCGAACAGTCGGTTGGTGTGGGTCGAGAGGTGCAGGTCATCGGCGAACATGTATACATCGTCGGCGTTGGAGATGATGTAGGTCGCGGTTGAGCACAACAGGGCCGTGTCATCCGGTGTCTTGTTGGGATCGCAGGCTTGCGCCGTATTCGAGACCGTAAATCCGTTCGCCTTGTAGTTCGCGACCAGATTGGTGAGCCAGGTATAGCTGTCGATCTGGATGACATCACCCGCGATCCCAAGTGTCTGGAGTTCCTGATTCAGGGTACTGTTGAACAGCTGCGATTCCTGGGTATAGGTTGCGCCACCGTCAGACGAGGTCCGGCCCTTCGGAGAGATGCCAACGTTTGGCACGCCGATGACGACGACGTGAACCGCGCCGTTGGCGATGATCTTGGCGATAGTCTGGGCGAGGATCGTCGCGGCTTGCTCGACGATCGGTCCGCCTGTTGCGATCGGCCCGGCGCGCAGCACATCATTGGACCCGGCCCACACGAATACAAGCTCACCCGGGCTAAAACTGCCATGGTGACTCAGATAGGACGAGACCTGCTGAGTGACCGGCATCTCAACGTCACCGATGACGTCATAGAGAAACGAGCTCTGATTGGCCGGCGTATTGACGGTCGCACCACCTTCAGCATAAGCCATTCCACCCTGATAGCTCAGCTTCTGGGTGTAGTCGATGGTATAAGCCGGACTCTGTCCGCTGCCATAGTAGGCTGCGACATCGTCGAGCCAGATCTTGCCAGGATTGGTAGTGAACTTGCCCCCACCAAAAGGCGCCGCGATCGGCGCATAGGTACCTTCGTCTGAGAGACTGTCGCCAAAGGAGACGACCTGCAACTCAATACCCGAGGGCGGACCCGAAGCTGCGCTCGGGGGAGGGCTCGATGAATTGCTGCCGCCCCCGCCACACGCTGTGAGCGCGATGAGAGTTGTACCTGTCAGAACTGCACGCAAGGACACCATATCGACCACCATATTCAGGATGCTTCTAGCTGCCGCGGACACCAGCAGGATCGGCGCGCCGCCTTTCGGGCAGAGCACGCCAAGATGAATGCTGTTGAGCTTATGGGTGAGAAGTCTGGCGTGGCTGAGTCACGCTGTATGTGCGGCAGATAACGGTGGCGCGCCGGACGGCTCACCCATTCAGGCCGATTTGACCAGTATCCTCGATGAGGTCAGACGCCTGTCGAGCATTTCGCAAAAGCTCCTCTTGCTCTCGAAGGCCGATGCCGGGCGCATCGATCTCTACCGTGCCCCTTTCGATCTGTCGAAGGCGCTTGAAGAACTTGCCGAGGACATTCGAATGCTCGCCCCCACGCTCACGATAACTACAGCAATTGAGCCTGCGATCGTCGTGATGGCCGATGGCAACCTCTTGCAGCAGATTCTTCACAATCTCCTATCGAACGCGATCAAATACAAACTTGAAAACGGCTGGATTCGCATTGCCAAGGCGAACTGGGCCCATCGCGTGGAAGTGATCGTCAGCAACGCATCCAAGGGCATCGCAAGCGCCGAGCGCGGCAAGCTCTTTGAGCGCTTTTATCGCGCCGACCCGGCGCACAGCCGGCACATTGAGGGAGTGGGCCTCGGTCTCTCGGTGTCACGCGAGATCGCCCGCGCCCATCAGGGTGAACTGACACTCGAAGTCCATGAGGACCATAGCGTGCAGCTCACCCTCGCCTTGCCCCACTAGCGGACTGCACCCGCGCGCTAAAGCCTATGCCGAGGCGCCCGGATTTCGATACAGCCAGGCGAGGAGCGCGCCCAGCACCAGGAGCAGGATACTTTCGAGCACGATCTGCTTGACCACCAGATCGAGCGGGAAGGGCTGGACGGTGAAATTGATCAGATCATTGGGGACCACCGTCAGGAGGGCCACTGCGACCCCGTAACGCAGTCCCTGCGAAAGCCAGGGCTTGGCCTCGACGCCGCGCGTAAAGATCCATACGAATGCTCCGGAGAGGATGGCATGACTGAGGATCATCAAGGGAAAGAATTGTTGTTGGTCCCCCTCGGCGCGGAACATCTGGGGAATCTGCATGTAGTCAGGATGCAGCAGCAGGCCGTGAATGAGAAAGCTGCCAAAAAACCAGACGATGAACACCACCAGCCACGAGATGAAAAATTTCCTGTTCATGAATCCTCCCTCGGTCAAGTTGAATCGCGTCGTGGCCAATCGGCGACGCGCGGCGAAGCGGCTCTGCGATGACCGCTTGTCATGATTGTAGGAAAGAAGTGCAGCGACGGCTAGCCTCCTGATTGCAGAATTCGCAATCATGGGGGCCACCGCACCTTCACACCTGCAAGTCTACCGGGAGGCAGTGACTCAGACCTCCACTACGATGGTGTCCGCAATATTGTCGTGCAGACAGCGCCGTGAGGATCTGAAAATCAACAGCGCGTCGACGAGTCCGAAAATCGGGCCGATAACGGCTATGAGACTGAGCACCCAAATCACGAGGTAGCGCAATCCGACAATTCGCCAGAAGTCGGGCTTGCTACCGTCCGGACGGGCAATGCGGATTCCGAGGAGGTGCTTGCCGACGGTCTGGCCGTGGCTTGCCAGCAAGCGACCATGGATGGCGAGAAAGATCAGAAGCCCGATGGGCAGTCCGAAGGCCCCGTAGAGCAGCCGATGCGTTGCCGTCCAGGACCCAAAAACGAGGAAGGCGTCGAAAAAACCCTGCGTGGCCGCCATGAAGCGCCAGGCGATCAGGCCAAGCACGAAACCGACGAGGACCCCGAGGAGTCCGTCGACGAACACGGCCACGAGGCGCCGAAAACGCCCTGCCAGAACCAAGCTTGCCACCGACGCGGCTTCTATCGACGCGCCAGGTGCTTGGTAAGGATTATTCGATTCTGTAACCACGGCTCCTCCCCAGGATGCTTTTGGAAAAATCAGTCCCCAGTGTGATCCGTCAGACTCCCCACCGCAAGGCAGGAGTGCGCACTGGAGCATCCCAGAGCGCCATCATCTGATCGTCCAGTGCCGTCAAAGTGATCGAGCAGCCGGCCATATCAAGTGAGGTGACATAGCTGCCAACCAGGCTGCGTGCGACTGTCAGACCGCGTTTATGAAGGGAACGTTGTGCCGACTGGAACACGAGATAGAGCTCCATTTGCGGCGTACCGCCAAAGCCGTTCACGAACAGCAACAAAGGCCGCCCGGGCCTGGGCGCGAGGTCGGTAACTATCGCATCCAGCAGCTCCTCGACGATCGCGTCGGCGCTCATCAGAGCCACGCGACGACGCCCTGGCTCGCCGTGGATGCCGACACCCATCTCGATCTCGGTCTCGCCCAGATCGAAGGTCGGCGTGCCCACCGCCGGGACCGTACAGCTGGTCAGGGCGACACCCATGGAACGGGTCGAGGCATTGACCAGTTCGCCAAGCGCCGCGAGTTCAGTCAGACCTGCGCCGCGCTCGGCCGCAGCGCCGACGATTTTCTCGACCACGAGCGTGCCGGCAATACCCCGACGTCCCGTGGTATAGGTAGAGTCCTGAACCGCCACGTCATCATTGGTGACCACGGTCGCCACCGGCACCTCGCACATCTCGGCACCCATGGCGAAATTCATCTTGTCGCCTTCGTAGTTCTTGACGATGAATAGCACGCCCTGCTGCGAGCCCACCCGTTGCGCCGCGGCGACCATTTGGTCGGGCGTGGGCGAGGTGAAGACCTGCCCCGGACAGGCGGCATCGAGCATCCCCTGCCCCACAAAACCCGCGTGCAGCGGCTCGTGGCCGCTTCCCCCACCCGAAATCAGCGCGACCTTGGTGGGATGCCGCGACTTGCGGGCCACGAAGCGATACTCGGGATCCAGTTCGAGCAAATCGGAATGGCAGGCAACCAGCCCCTCCAGACTCTCGTGCATCACATCTTCGATTTTATTGACAAGCTTTTTCATGGTGTCTCCTTTCTGACTCAGAGCTAGTCGTCCTCGAGCAGGCGCGCCACACGCAGCGCCATCTCGGCCAGCAGATCTTCCAGGTGGCGGTTGCGCTCGGCGTGATGCAGGTCCGGGACTCGCAGCACGATCTCGCGCCAGCGTGCCGGAGTGGCCGCACGGGGTGCGCGTTTCGGATGGGCGGCCGCATAGGCCTCCAGAAAGCTGCGCTTCTCCAGGGCCGAAAAATGGCACACCTCAAAAATCCGCTCGACGTGGCGCGCCGGGATCGGCACGCTGTAGGATGGATTGGTGATCTGCGAGATAAAACTGCGGTTTTTGCCGAGCTCCTCGGCCAGCCGCAGGCGCGTGCCCGAAGGGCGTTTTTCGAGAACCTCCTGCAGGATGCGCTTGTACTGCGCGACCCCGGGGGCGTCGATGTCGTTTTTCAATTGGGCCGCGCCTTAACCGAGGTCCTGGAGTAGGCGCTCACCGCTTCGCGCACGGCAAGCCGTGCCGCAGGAGCCACCGACAGCGCGCGCAGGCCCGTGCCAAGCAGTCCCGGCACGCAACGCGGATCTGCGGCCATGTCACCGCACAGGCTCACGTCTGCGCCGCGCTTCGCGCCGTGCGCCACTACCTCGGAGATGACGCGCAGGACTGCCGGATGCAGGGGATCCTGCAGATTCGCAAGGCGCCCCGACTCGCGGCTGGCGGCAGTTAGATACTGGACGAGATCGTTGGAGCCGATCGAGAAGAAGTCGGCGTCGAAGCTCTCTATCGACAATGCCGCCAGGGGTACCTCGACCATCATGCCCAGTTGCGGTCGCGCATGGGGAAGTGCCGCCCGGGTGAGTTCATCAATGGCCTGGTCAAGCAGTGTGCGTACCGCTTCGAGCTCAGCAGGAACGGTCACCATCGGAACCATGACACGCACGGTACCAAGGGCCGCAGCGCGCGCAATGGCTCGCAGCTGGATCAAAAGAGGGCCGGGAGCGGCAAGCGATAAGCGCACCCCGCGCGTGCCGAGAAAGGGATTGCCCTCGTCGAGCGTATATCCTGGGATCGGTTTGTCGGCGCCAGCATCGAGCGTGCGAATCGTGACGGGCTTGCCATCCGCCCAGCGCACCATCGCGCTGTAGGCGTCGACCTGGCGCGCTTCATCAACCAGATCGGCTGCCGAGCGCAGTAGCAATTCGGTTCGAACCAGACCAATGCCATCGCATTGGCGCGCGGAAATATGCGCGAGCTCGCCGCCGTCAGCGACGTTGATGAGAAGTTTAACGGCCTCGCCGTCGCCTGTCTGAAGGGGCGTTGGCGCAGCGTCCGCCTGCGCGCTGCGCTGGTCGGCATGGACACGCCGCGCGGCGAACTCGGCACGGG
The DNA here is from genome assembly GCA_903970145.1 of Mycobacteriaceae bacterium. GTDB lineage: Bacteria > Pseudomonadota > Gammaproteobacteria > Burkholderiales > Burkholderiaceae_D > CAJCHO01. The sequence goes on from CAJCHO010000072.1 coordinate 63,679, forward strand.
TGCTTCCATCCGGGTTGAGCACCAGTTCACCGCGTTCGCCATCGAGCAGGGCGAAGGGCGTGCCGTCGACCGCGACACTGCCAAGCCCGATCAGAAGAGGCACCTTGCGCGCGCGAGCCAGCATCGCCAGGTGGGAGCGGCTACTGCCTTCGAGCAGCACGATGCCGCCTTCCTGCCAGTCGGTCTCAAGAAAAGTCGAGGGCGCGAGGTCGCGCGCGAGCACAATCGAGCCTGGTGGGATGGCGTTTGCGCCCTGCCCCGATAGACAGCGCAGCACACGCTCCTTCATGTCGCGCAGATCGGCGCTGCGCGCCCGAAAGTAGGGATCGTCGGCGTCCAGATACTGCGCGAGCTGCGCATCGATCGCCTCTCGCCACGCGTCGCTGGCCGTGCTGCCATGGGCAATTGCTTGCCAGGCCGGTTCGATCAGGGTCTCGTCCTCGAGCATGGCAATCTGGAACTCGAGTATCTCGGCTGCATCGCTGTCGTCGCTGCGCGACTGCAGCTGCGCGATCTCACGACTCGCGCGCAACAGGGCGTCGTCGAGAGCTTCACGCGCCGGACGGGAGTCCGGCCCGCTCGGTGCCGTGTGCTCGGAGACGATCCACAGTGAGCCGCTGGCGTAGCCCGGGGCCGCAACCGCCTCGGCCGCCAGCCGTGTCATGGCCCTCGCTGCTTCACTCATCGCCTGACGGGCTTGCGGGAGCGCCCGCAAAATCGTCCCTGACCAGTTGGACGATCGCGGCGAGGGCCGATTCGGCGTCCTCTCCCTGCGCGGAAAAGCACAGGGTGGTACCGGCCGGCACTTTCATCGACAGCACCTGAGCGATGCTCTTGGCATCCTTTTTCTGACCGGACTCGCGCGTGGCAATCAGGATCTCGCTGGCGTAGCGGCGCGCAAGCTTGGTCAGCTTGATGGCCGGACGCGCATGCAGGCCACCGGCGTGCTCAAGCAGTACCTCGGCGGCGGCCGATGGCGGGAGGGTGGCGTCGCCTTGGTTCATCTGCGCTAGCGGGGATAAAGTTCTTCGGCGG
>CAJCHO010000073.1 GCA_903970145.1 Mycobacteriaceae bacterium
GACTGCGCGCCTGCCGCTGCGGGCGGATGCGCGCGCGAAACAGCGCTTCGTTTGCATAGATGTTGCCGACGCCGACGACCAAGTGGCTATTCATCAAGAGCTGCTTGATGGCGACGCGGCGGCGGCGCGTGATCGACCAGAGGTAGTCGCGGTTGAAGCGGCGCTCAAGGGGCTCAGGCCCGAGTGCGCTGAGCAGCGGATGCTCATGCGCCGGGCCGCTTGCGTAGTGCAGACTGCCGAAGCGGCGCGGATCGTTAAAGCGCAGCAAGGTGCGCCCGAATGCGATGTCGACGTGGTCATGGCTCTTGAGCGCAGTGCGCGCACTGACGATCTGGAGCGTGCCGCTCATGCCCAGATGGATGAGCAGTACCCCGGCGCTGCGCGCCTTGGTGCAGTGAAGTAGCAGAAACTTGCCGCGCCGATCGACCCGCTCGACACGCGCGCCGACCAGCCGTTGCTCAAGGTCAGCAGGAATGGGCCAGCGCAGGCTCGGCTGGCGCACGACTACCGCGGAAACCGTGTGTCCTTCGATGTGCGGGACAATGCCGCGTCTTGTAACTTCAACCTCTGGTAACTCTGGCATGTTGCAGCAGGGTCGCTTTCAACCTAAGATCGGCCTTCGAGAAGCTTCCAGTACGGAAACCGCTGTGCAAATAGATCCACCGACGGGTCCGGACAATCCCCTGTCCGATCCGAATGACGCCCCAGGGCGCCCCTCCAACTATCTCATTCGTCTCGCGCCGGCGGCCCTGCTGGTCGTGCTCGCGGCATGCGCCGAGATGTCCCCACCCGCGCCGCAACCCGCCAGCGAGCCCGTCGAGACGACTGTGAACGAGTCTCAGGCCACGAGGCCGACTGCGCCTGTGGGCGAGACCGAGCTGGATGCGCGCACATTGTATCAACTGCTGATGTCGGAAATCGCGGCACAGCGGGGCCTGCTGCCAGATGCCTTCGCCGTCGAAATGGACCTGGCGCGGCGCACCCGCGATCCGCGTCTGGCCCATCGCGCCACCGAATTTGCCTTCGCAGCACGCCAGATCGGCTCGGCCGCCGAGTCGGCGCGCCTGTGGATCGAACTCGATCCAGGCTCCGACGAAGCACGCACGACCTACGTGACGCTTCTGGTCATCTCCGGACGTCTGGACCTTGCCAAACCGCTTTTGGCCCAGGCAATTGCCAACACCAAGTCGCCGGGGCCGGCCCTGCTGCAAAGCGCCGCGATGCTCGCCCGTGCGCCCAATCGTCGCGAGGCCTACGAAGTGATGGCCGAATTGGCGCGACCCTATCCGCAGCTGCCTGAGGCCTATCTCGCGATCGCGCAGGCCGCGCAGGGAGCAGGCGACGCCGTCGGGGTCGTTGATGCCGCGCGTGGAGCCGCGCGGCTGGACCTCAATAGTCCGCCGCTGGTACTCCTGACGGCCCAGTATCTTCAGGAAAACGCTCCCAAGGATGCCGAAGCGGTCCTGCTTGCCTATCTCAAGCGCGAGCCGAAATCGGACGAAGTGCGCACCGCCTATGCCCGTTTTCTGATCGGTCAAAAACGCTACGACCAGGCGCAGGTGCAGTTCCAGATTCTGCTCAAGGCCCACCCCGACGAACCAGAAACCCTGTACGCGCTGGGCTTGCTGTCGTACCAGGCCGAGCATCGCCGCGAATCCGAGGCCTACTTCAAGCGCTTTATCGCGCGTCGCGGTGGTCGCGACCCGGTCGAGAGCGAGGACGACCAGGGCGACGGCGAGCATGCCAGCGATGCAGCTCCCAACGAACGCACGGTGGGCAATGCCTACCTTTACCTCGCGCAAATTGCCGAGGATCGCAAGGATTACGCCGAGGCCTTGAACTATCTGGGACGTATCGACGACGTCCAGAACCTGCTGGCCGCGCGCGCGCGGCGTGCGGTAATCCTCTCACACCAGGGAAAACTCGAGCAGGCGCTGACCGAGTTGCGTGACTACAAGGCCCATTCACCGCACGAGCATGTCCAGATCGTGCTGACCGCGGCGCAATTGCTGCGCGATGCCAATCGCAGCCAGGATGCGATGAATCTGCTCAATGAAACCCTGCAACACCAGCCCGACGATCCGGACCTGCTCTACGACATTGGCATGACCGCCGAGAAGCTCGATCGCGTCGATCTGATGGAGACCACGCTGCGTCATCTGATGACCCTTCAGCCGGAAAACGCGCAGGCCTACAACGCACTGGGTTACACCTTCGCGGACCGCAATATGCGTCTGGACGAAGCCCGCGAGCTCATCGAGAAAGCCAATGCCCTCACGCCCGACGATGCCTCGATCGTCGACAGTCTGGGCTGGGTTGAGTACCGCCTGGGAAATCCCGAGGCCGCGCTGGTTCATCTGCGTCATGCCTACCAGCTGCGCAATGACCCCGAGATTGGCGCCCACCTGGGCGAAGTGCTGTGGGTGGGCGGACATCGCCAGGAGGCCGAGAAATTCTGGCGTGAGGCAGTCCACAAGGAGCCCGACAACCAGATGCTGCGCGCCACGCTTGCACGCTTTAACGTGCATCTGGGCGCGCTCTAGGTCGGGTTTGAACGGCTTATACGCCGCCGCGCGTCTGGCGGTCTTCGGCAGCATCGCCCTCCTCACTGCCTGCGCCGATCTGCCACACACGGCGCCGCAACCGGGTGATGCGATTCTCACCGGGCGCCTGTCAGTACGCTATCGGCTCGCCCCCGCGTCCGCCGACGAGAGCGCCTCGATGCATTTTGAATGGAATGCCCACCCGGGCGTGGTGCACATTCATCTGGTCGATCCGCTTGGCCAGTCGATTGCGACCATCGATTGCGACGCGGACCACGCGCGCATGATCACCCGCGATGGCCAGCGTTACGACGCGCAGAGTCCGGAGGCCCTCACGCGCCAGGCCCTGGGCTGGGAACTCCCGGTGCGCAAGCTCGCGGCATGGCTCGATGGTCATGCCGGCGATGGTCGGGTCCCCGTGGCAGGCGACGATGGCAGCACCCGGCTCGTCGAGGATGGCTGGCAGATCACCTATCCCGACGGCAGCGCTGCGGGCGCTCCCCACCGCCTGTTTCTGAGCTACAGCGACCCCGACAGGAGCGTCGAGATTCGCATTGTCATTGACGAGCGCGGCGTCTCGTGAAAAGTCTGCTGGACTGCCCGGCCCCGGCCAAGCTCAATCTGTTCTTGCACGTCATCGGTCGTCGCGAGGACGGCTATCACCTTTTGCAAAGTGCCTTCCAGTTGATCGATCTGGCTGACACCCTGCATTTCGAGCGACGCGAGGACGCTCGCATCGTGCGTACCAGTGAGCTCGCCGGAATTCGCCCCGACGATGACCTGGTGGTGCGAGCCGCCACTGCCCTGCAGGCAGCCAGCGGCTCGCGTCTGGGTGTCAACATCAGCCTTGAAAAGCGCATCCCCCTGGGGGGCGGCTTGGGTGGCGGCAGTTCGGATGCGGCCACTACTCTGATTGCCCTGAATCGGCTGTGGGAGTGCGGGCTGTCACGCGCCGCGCTCATGCAGATTGGCCTGACACTGGGCGCGGATGTGCCCTTTTTTGTATTCGGGCAGAACGCCTTTGCCCAAGGGGTCGGCGAGCTGCTGACTGCGACCGGTCACAGCAGCGACTATTACGCAGTGATTCACCCGGGCGTCGCGGTCCCGACCGCGCTGATCTTCTCGGCCAGCGAATTGACAAGAGATACCAAGCCCGTCAAAATATCGGACTTTTGTGCGAGCGTCAGACCCGGTGAATTGCCGGTGCCAATGCGGAATTTCGGGCACAACGATTTAGAGGCGGCGGCGGTGGCGCGTTTTGGCGAGGTCGGCGCTGCTCTGGCTTGGCTGGGTCGGTCCGGCCACGCGCGGATGACCGGGTCGGGGGCATGCGTGTTTGGCGCCTTCGAATCGCGGCAAGCGGCTCAGCAATCGTTGCTCGGCATGCCGGGGCGGTGGCGGGGGTGGGTCGCAAGGGGTCTGGATCAGCATCCCCTGGCGGGTTGGACCCGCGATTGAGCCGCGCAAAATTGAAGAATTCTCGATTCGATCAGCCGCGCCTGGCGCGCGGCTGATCGTCGCAGTCCGTTGGGGAGTCGCCAAGCTGGTTAAGGCACCGGATTTTGATTCCGGCATGCGAAGGTTCGAATCCTTCCTCCCCAGCCAGTTTTCTCTTGACAGCGCAGGATTCAGGAATCGCCATGGCTGAAGGCTTGATGGTTTTTACCGGAAACGCCAATCCGCAGCTGGCCGCTGCCGTGGCGAAGAATCTCAATCTGCCGCTGGGCAAGGCGCTGGTGGGAAGATTCTCCGACGGCGAAGTCAATGTCGAGATTCAGGAAAACGTGCGGGCCAAGGACGTCTTCGTATTGCAGTCGACCTGTGCCCCGACCAACGACAACCTGATGGAATTGATGGTGATGGTCGATGCGCTAAAGCGCTCCTCGGCCGGACGCATTACCGCGGCCATCCCGTATTTCGGGTACGCGCGCCAGGATCGCCGGCCGCGTTCGGGGCGGGTGGCCATATCGGCCAAGGTGGTCGCGAACATGCTGCAGGCGGTCGGTGTCGACCGCGTTCCGACGATGGATCTGCATGCCGATCAGATCCAGG
>CAJCHO010000074.1 GCA_903970145.1 Mycobacteriaceae bacterium
GAGGCCTTCACCAGCGGATGGCATGATGTCGAGCAGTACGCCGACAACTTCAGGCAGCGCTGGACCGATGGTGCCGCGAAGCTGCCAGCCGGCTGCCGGCTGATCGTCATCGACATCGCGGGCCGGGGGTATTACTGGTCCGAGCGCTACGAGAACAACGTCGTTGCACTGTTCGGCGCGCAGGGATAGGCCCGCGCCCAGGGCGCGGCGTGATGCATACCGGCGGCCGCTGAAGCCTTCCGTCCAATTCCAGAGGCTTTCCAGAAATCAGTGGCGCGCCATATCCGCAAACATCCGCGGGTCGTGCGGTGCTGACCACACGCCCGGCCTTTACATCGGCCAACCCTTCCTCGATGTCGGCGCGCACTTCCAGCCGGTAAGCTAGCTCCGTCCAGGTCGCATCTCAACCGCCTGCTCGGTCCCTTGCATCCATCGCGGAAGCCGATGCGCACTACTGCGCACTATCCTATATTATCCTAATTCGGTATAATTATCCCATCTAAGGATATTTGAAGATATTTCATGGATACTCCCAAGGACATCTGGCACTTTGCCCGCCCGCTCCTTGCCAGGCAATACCTGGGAGAATTCGACCTGGGGCTCATCAGCGCCCGCGCGCTCTTCGCTAAACGGCGTATGGGGAAGTCCACATTTCTTGAGCGAGATCTCATCCCCGCGGCCAGGCAGGCGGGCTATATGACGCCGTATTTAAACCTGTGGACCGCGACCCACACACCGGCCCAGGCGCTGCTTCGTGTCGTGAGTGCGGCCGTGGCGCCCAAAGGTTGGCCCAAGGTACTCAAGCACCTGAAGGGGGTGAAGAGTGTCAAGACCTCGGCGGCTTTGAAAGGGATCGTCGAGGGCAAACTCGAAGTGGAGTGGGAGGGACTTGCGGCCGCCGTCGCGGCGCCGCTCCTGGGTGATCTCCTCGATGAGTTGCCGTCTCGTCAACGCATGCTGCTTGTGCTCGATGAGGCGCAAGTTCTCGCTCGTCCGGAGCATTCGGAACTCGCCCATTCGCTGCGCGCGAATCTGGACAGCCGCAAGCCCTCGATCAAAGTGATTTTCGCCGGTAGCTCCGAAGTGACCCTGCGTCAGATGTTTGGTCGAGTGCGAGAGCCGTTCTATAACTGGGCCCCGCTCACGCCCTTTCCACTTCTTGGGCAGGAATTCGTGCACGCGCTTACCAAACTCGTCAACGGGCTTTCGCGCTACCCATTGACCGAGCGCGAGACGTTGGATGCCTTTGAGGCGCTCGGCCGTACCCCGGAATTCTTCCGCCTCTACTTAAACCGCTACCTGGCGTATGCAAGCCAGGGTTCGGCCGCGGCTCTGGCGCACACCAGAGGCGAAGTCTACAACGACACTAGTTTGCACCGAACCTGGCGGGAGTTGCCACCGCTCGATCGCGCGATCCTGCAATTGATCGCCCGTGGCGTCACGGATGTCTTTTCGGCAGCAGTGCGCCGCCAACTCGGCAAAGGCTTGGGCGCGCCTGCCCCGAGCGTCGGCATCGTGCAAAAAGCGATTGGCCGACTGACGCGCGGCGAGATCCTGGTGCGAGTCGAGCGCGGCGAGTACCAGGTCCAGGATGACGTCTTTCTCGAGTGGCTGAAACGCCCCACCTGACTCGCGCCGGCTTTCGTAGCCGGCAATGCGGGCAGCGAGCCCGACCGGCCTTGGTGTCGACGCCTTCGTGCAGCACGCTGATGCGCAACTGCTGCGCGACCGGCGGGGAAGGCTCCGCCGCCTTAGCACTAGCTCTCGCAAGGATTGAGGCCATTGAGCGACCAATAAACATGGAGGGCCTCTAGCGGCGTTCCTGAGCAGTTGCCTCCATTACGCGCCGTGCGCGCCCGTCGAGCCGATCCGAAAATCTCTAATGCCGCGGTGAGCGGGCGAGATCTGCACAATTGCTATATATGTCTTATAGAGATATACTTCATGAGTGATGACGCTATGGAGCGCCTGCTGGAATACCACGGCCTCAGATACTACTTGGCCAATGCCTGGTACGTGAAATTCAGGGTGTGGCGAGTCGAAGCAACTGCAGCGAGGCCTTGTGGAATCAGGTACTCCTTTACCTTGCACGACGACTTGAACGGCCGGCTGCTTGGTTTCGATAACGCTCACGGCGTACCGCGGCAGGTGGCCCATGATCATCAACACGCTTTTCGGCGTGCAGAGGCGTCGGCCTATTCGTTTGTAGATGCCGATAAGCTTCTGAGTGATTTCATGGGGGCTGCAGAAGCGGCGTGCCGGCAGGAGAATATCGAGTTCACGTTCGTGGAAAAAGTAATTGTGCTTGGTGTTGACGCTGGCGAAGGAGACCAGGATGCGGATCAAACAGACGGGTAAAGAGTTGCTTAAGGAAATGCGGGCCGTGGCACGCGGGGAACGCGCTGCGCCCCCCAGACCGGCCGCTCAGACTCTTTCTGTCCTGACGAACGAAGCGTTCGTCCTGCTGACGGCCATTGCCAACCAGAAGCCTTCGAGTGTGAGTGAGCTGGCGCAGTTGAGTGGAAGAACTCAGCCCAACGTGTCGCGGTCGCTGCACCTGCTGGCCAAGTACGGGATTGTTCGCTTGGTGCGCGAGGGTCGCGAGGTTCGTCCAGAGTTACTAACCACACGCATTGCTATCGATCTCGCTACCGGCACCGTTGAACCGGCCGCGCCTCGAATGGTCACCGCATAAGCCAAGAGATCGCAATGCGGGTTAGTGCGGAGATTACCAGCCGCTCCTTGTCTAGGCGCTCGCAGCCGCTGAGGCCCCGCGCGGTGTGCGGCCATTGATGAGGTCGTCGAACAGCCGGTGCCAGCGCGGGAGCACCTGTCGCTTCAGGTCGAATTGCGCCAGCGCGGTCGCGCGGGCGGCCTTGCGCAGCGCACGCATCTTCTCGGGCGCCGCCAGCGCCTCCTCGATGCGATTCGCGAGCTTGCGGT
>CAJCHO010000075.1 GCA_903970145.1 Mycobacteriaceae bacterium
GTGATGCCGGCCAGTGCCGCCGTGGCATTGCCTATGGCCGAAGGATCGGTGGCGTCGGCGTCCATCAGGATCGAAGGTGAATCGCCGCGATCCACCGAGCGCTCGAAATTGCTTGGGATATTGATCACGAACAGCAGTTGCCCCTCGGCCAGCGCCTTCTCGCCTTCGGCCTCGGAGTCGAGCGCACGGATGTCGTAGTAACCGGAGTTTTTTAAGGCAGCGACGATGGTGCGTTCGTACTCCGAATGATCCGCGGAGATGAGGCCGGTTGGCAGGTGCGTCGGATTGCTGTTGATGGCATAACCGAAGAGAAAGAGCTGCATCACCGGCAATGCGATGATCAGACGCAGCGTGAACGGATCGCGCCGCACCTGGATCCATTCCTTGCGCAAGACCGCCAGAAAGCGCCTCCAGGAGAAACCTCTCATCCTGCGTCCTCCCCCGGACCAAGCAGATGGATGAGCACGTCTTCCAGTTCCGGTTCGACCTCGCTCCAGCTCAGGGCGCCGTGGGAGTCGAAGCCCTTGATGGTTGCTTCCAGCGCCGTCCTATCCATGCCGGCGACGTGCAGCGCCCGCCCGAAAACCGCCGCCGCCTCGACTCCGGGCTGGCCACGCAGCGCATGGGCCGCCTCGTCGACGCCTGGGCCAGTAGCCTGAAAGGTAATCAGGCCCGAGCCTTGCGCCACCTCTTCGGCAGTACCCTGCACCACGATATGACCGTCGGAGAGGTAGACAATGCGCGTGCAGCGCTCCGCTTCATCCATGTAGTGGGTTGAGACCAGCACGGTCAAGCCCTGAGTGGCCATGTCATGGATCAGGTCCCAGAATTCGCGCCGCGCCTTGACGTCTACGCCCGCCGTCGGCTCATCGAGCAGCAAAAGCTTGGGCTTATGCAGCACGCACGCGGCGAGAGCCAGGCGCTGCTTCCAGCCGCCCGAGAGTTGTCCGGCGAGCTGGTAGGCGCGATCGGCCAGGCCCATGCGCTTCATGATCTCGGCGACTTCTTTCTTGCGCTCGGGAATCTCGTAGACCGCAGCAACAAAGTCGAGATTCTCGGATACCGTCAGATCCTCGTAAAAGCTAAAGCGCTGGGTCATGTAACCAATCTGCCGGCGAATGCGCGAAGAGTCCGCAATCACGTCCAGACCCAGGCAAGTCCCACCACCACCGTCGGGTTTGAGCAGTCCGCAGAGCATGCGAATGGTGGTCGTCTTGCCGCTGCCATTGGCGCCGAGAAAGCCGCAGATCTCGCCACCGGCCACCTGCAGGGTCAGACCCTCGACTACCTTGCGCGCACCAAAGCTCTTGTGCAGATCATGGACATCGATGACGAACTCGCTCACTGATTCGATCCGCGAGCGAGGGGCCGAACCTCCACAGGCTGACCGGGATTGAGCAGCGTCGCCTGACTCTTCTCGGGCCGCGCCTCGACCAGAAAGACGAGCTTGGCTTTACTCGACTCACTGTAGATCACCGGTGGTGTGTACTCCGCCTGCGGCGAGACGAACGAGATCGTGGCTGTAAGGCGGCTCGGACAGCCATCGCAGGTCAGTCCCACCGAGTCGCCGCGATGAATGCCCGCAAAGGCGTTCTCCGGCACAAAAAAGCGCACCAGAATGTTTTCCGGTGGCAAGAGCGAGACGACTGGTGCACCAGCGGCGACGGTTTCGCCCGGACGGGCGATCACGTCGGCAATGCGACCGGCAGCGGGCGCGACGACCCGCCGCTGGGCAAGGTGCCACTGCGCGGACGCCAACGCCGCTCGCGCCGCGTCGACGGCGGCACGCTGTGCCGCGATCTCGCGCTTGCGACCGAGCGGTGCGATCGCCTGCGCGAGAGCCGCCTCAGCGGCATCCACCTTCGCTTTTGCCGACAGATAGTCGGCGTGAAGCTTTTCCAGATCCTGGGGCGCCAGCGTGCCGGCCGCCGCGAGCGCTTCGCCGCGGACGTAGTCGCCCTTGGTTAGCGCGAGGCTTGCGCGCATATCGGTGAGACTGGAGCGCGCCTGCTCGATCTCGGTCGTCTTGCTGCCGGCCTCCAGATTGGCCAGCTGCGCCTCGGACTGCTCGAGCAGGTGCGCCGCCTGGTCTGCTACCGCCTTGTCCGGCACTTCGTCCTGGGTAAAGAGCAATGCCCCGGCAGCAACAGAATCGCCGCGCGCCACCGCGAGACTGGTTAACAGTCCCCCCTGGGTCGGCGCCACCTTGATGAAGTCGGCATCTGCATAGCCCTGCCAGATAACCTCCGAATTGCCGCGGTGTTGCCACCACCACGAGAAACCCAGAACCACAACGAGCAGGCCGACCACCACAAGAAGCACGGTGCGATTGACGGCTCCGGATTCCTTCGATCTGACCGTAACGCCAGTCATGGATGACATCATTTCAGATAGCGATCGAACCAGGCCAGGGTGCGCTCTTCGGCGTCTTCGGCGTGGGCCGGGTCGCGCATGGCGTGTCCCTCTCCCGGATAGATCATGATCGACGTCGGCACGCCAAGCGTTTTTAAGGCATGCCAGAATTCCTGGGTCTGGGGCGCGGGGCACTCGACGTCACGCTCGCCGACGTAGGCAAAAGTCGGCGTGCGCACCTTCCTGATGTAAGTCATGGGGGAAGACTTTGCATAGACGGCCGGATCTTCGTACACCGATGCGCCAAAATACGGCAGCATCCACTCATCGATGCCGTTCTCCCCGTAATAGGACTGCCAGTTACTGATGCCAGCGGCAGCGACTGCCGCTTTAAATCGGTTCGTCTGGGTGACCGCCCACATGGTCATGAATCCGCCGTAGCTGCCACCGGTCAGACCCAGGCGCTCTTCGTCGATTGGAGCGATTTTTTTGGCGGCATCTATTCCTGTCAGGATGTCGCGCAGATCTCCATATCCGAAGTCGCGCACATTGGCTGCGGTAAAGCGTTCGCCCTGGCCGAAGCTGCCACGCGGATTGGGCAGAAAGATCGCCCAGCCACGCTCCAGCGCGCCCTGCACCAAGCCCGGTCCGATGAAGTTCTGTGTGTGCGCCGCTGCGGGGCCACCATGCACGATGGTAATCATCGGATGCTTGCCCGAACCCGAGGCAGGCAGCAGGAGCCATCCCTGGACATGGAAGTTGTCGCTCACCCAGTTCACGCTCTCTACCTTGAGCGAGTTGGCAAAACCTGCATTGGCATTGGTCAGGTCATGCCAGTGTCCCGGGGTGCCGACGGCGAGCTCCGGCGCAGCGATGAAGGACTCGTGCGAAGTCACATGCAGATCACCTGGAC
>CAJCHO010000076.1 GCA_903970145.1 Mycobacteriaceae bacterium
GGTTTGGGGATTTCTCGCCGCGCGAAACGAGGACGAAAAGCACTTGCTGAAGGTCAATGGCGAGCTCGAACAGGCGCGCAACCTCGCGGAGGCTGCAACCCGAGCGAAGAGTGAATTCCTTGCGAACATGAGCCACGAGATCCGCACGCCCATGAATGGCGTTGTCGGTATGACCGATCTTTTGTTGGATACTGCTCTTAGCCCGGTGCAGCGCGACTACGCCGAGACAGTGCGCGATAGCGCGCAGGCGCTGCTCACGGTCATCAACGACATTTTAGATTTCTCCAAAGTGGAGTCCGGTAAACTCGAGCTGGAGATTCTCGACTTCGATCTGCGCGAAACTGTCGAAGACGTGGCCCGGCTGTTGTCCATCCAGGCTCATACGAGGGGCCTGGAAATCACGGCATACATCGACCCGAGAATGCCGGAACTCGTGCGCGGCGACCCGAGTCGGCTGCGTCAGGTCCTGCTGAATCTGGGCGGCAACGCGGTGAAATTTACCTACCGCGGCGAAGTGGCGATGGAATGCGAGGTGACGGCACAGGACGAGACCGGTCTGCACATCCGTTGCGAAGTGCGCGACACCGGCATCGGCATACCGGCTGACCGCCTGGGCGCGCTGTTCAAACCGTTTACGCAGGTCGACGCGTCGACCACGCGGCAGTTCGGGGGAACCGGCCTGGGACTGTCCATCACGCGCCAATTGATCGATCTCATGGGGGGCGAGATCGGCGTCACCAGTGAATTCGGTGTTGGATCCACGTTTTGGTTTACGGCGCGCTTGCCGTGTGCGGTGGCAGAGCATGCGACGCGCCAGGCATCTCATGCCGCCGTGAAGGGACAGCGCGTGCTGTTGGTCGATGATCATCCGACCAACCGCAAAGTGCTCATGGGGCTGCTGCTGCGCTGCGGTGCTGATCCGATCAGCGCGAACTCGGCCCCCGAGGCGCTGACGCTGATGCGCTCGGCCCATGCTGCCGGCCGGCCGTTCGAGGTGGCATTGCTCGACCATCAGATGCCGGGTTGCGACGGGGCCGACCTGGGGCGGCAGATCACGGCGGATCCGGAACTAAAGAGCACGCGGCTCATCCTACTGACGTCCTCGGGTCAACGCACCGATAGCCAGATGTTCGCCGATATCGGATTTGCCGGCTATCTGCTCAAGCCGGTCACGCAACGCGATCTCACCGAATGCCTGATGTTGGTACTCGCCACAGACGCCAAGAATTGGAGTTCACGCACGCAGCCCATCATTACCCGGGAGCATTTGCAGGGGCAGCGTTCGCGGCGCAGGAACCGGGTGCTGTTGGCCGAGGACAATGCTGTCAACCAGAAGGTGGCGGCGCGACTGCTCGAGAAGCTCGGTTGCCGGGTGGACATCGTCGGCGACGGACGCGCCGCGGTTGAGGCCTGGCGCACCGGCCAGTACGATCTGATCTTCATGGACTGTCAAATGCCGGAACTCGACGGCTATCAGGCAACGGCGGCAATCCGCCGTCTCGAGGGCGTTTCTGCTCGCATGCCCATAGTCGCTCTGACCGCGGGCGCAATGAAGGGCGCGGAACAGACCTGTAGAGACGCCGGCATGGACGAATATCTGACCAAGCCAATCGACCGGGCAATGCTGGAGAAGTGCGTGAATCGGTATCTTCCGCCGAGCGCTTCGAAGCCTTATGGCGCGCCGGGCGCGGAGTTTGGAATGACGTCCGCCAACCCACCCACTCCCTTGCCGGTGGATTGGCCCGCGCTGCTGGTGCTGGTCGGTGACGAGGACTTGGCCCGAGAACTTGCCGCTTTATACATCGAGAACAGCCGCCAAGGCCTCGCGGACATCGATGAGGCGCTGGGCCGGGGCAATATCGCCGCATTGGGCAAGAAGGCACATGAGATCAGCGGCGCCAGCGCGAACGTGTACGCGCGCGGGACGAGTGCCGCGGCGGCCCATCTCGAGGCGGCGGCCCAGGCCGGACAGGACGAGATGTTGCCGCACCTCGCGGAGCGGCTGCGCCAGGAATTCGGCTGCGCAGAGGAGTTTCTACGCGCCAAAGTTGCTTGAGCGTCACGGTCGTCTCGTTAACCAGCGACGCATCGACCTCGTTGGAAAAGGCGAGGACGACATGCCGCACCGGGCCGACCTCCGTCGATTAATCTTCAGCACCATATAGCTGGCGTCCGGATTTCCCGGATTGACGCGGTGTAGGCTGGGCGTCTGCGGCGCCGCTCATGGCCCGCAACGCGCGGCGCCACGCGCCAGGCGTCGCTCCCACGATGCGACGGAAGGTGCGACAGAAATGCGACTGATCGTGCAACCCAGCCTCGAGCGCGACCTGTGCGAGCGTGGATCGAGAATCCATCATGAGACGCTGGCTGAACAGCACTCGCCGTCTCCTGATGTATTCTCTTGGCGTCTCTCCGAAGGTATGGCGGAACGATCGACTGAAGTGACTGGTACTGAGGTGGACCAAACTCGCGAGAGTCGTGGTGCGGATGCTCGAAGACAGATGCGATTCTATGTGCGAACGAACGAGTTTCCCTTGCCAGGCGGTCAACTCACCCTTACGCCGCGGTACTCGAGCCGCTTCCGCAATTTGCCGCCGGAGATCGACGTCGGGTATCGCGGAAGCCTGGGGAGCGCGAGTGCCGGCCGTCGGGCTGTCGGCCTCTATCGTGATCCGCGCGGTGACGGGAAGGGGTGCCAAGGGCCGTCGGCTTTGTGACGTGCACCATGGGGTTTTCAGATGAAGCTGTGTAGACATGGATCCTCCTCGTTGGCTGCCGACCGAACAATTCGCGGGCGATTAGCGGATAAACGTGGTGGGGTTCGGGTGAGCATGGGCAATCCTCAGCACTCCAATTGAATCATGTGTTCCATCGACATTGTGTTGTGGCAGATCGATTGGCGTCGTGGCGAAAGTGTCGAATAACTGACGACAGACCGATTGAACCAGCCTGCGGCGGTTTGTGCGCGGGTCATTAATTCTACCCGCTTGCGGCATTGGCGCTCTCGGGCGCGGGTGGCGGCGTGCCTCATGTGGGGATTCTCAGAAGCAGTGATTATGGCGCGCTGGCCTATGCGGTAACTCCTCGCACGGTCCATCAGTGCTGGGCCTGACCACGCTATCTACTTATTCGCAGTCACGCACGACGACCACGAATCACCGCATGCAGGGATCGGGTAGAGCATTGCGCGCGTGTTGCAGACACAAATGCCGTTGGTGTCGTCCAATCGCAGAGCCGCCGGCATGTGATCAAGTGAGAACCTTGACGTAACGGC
>CAJCHO010000077.1 GCA_903970145.1 Mycobacteriaceae bacterium
GTGATCGACCGCTTCGCTAACCCGTTTCTACGTCACCGCCTGTCTGATATTGCGCAAAACCACTCGGAGAAGAAGCAGCGTCGGATCGCTCCGCTTCTCGATCTCGCTCGCGAGCAGGGGCTGGTGCCTGGGCGGTATCTATCGTCAATGCTGTAAGTGGTTCTCGCACTGCATCTGATCACCGTGCATTCGTCGCGCCTGACCTCAAGAAGGGCTTTGACGTCTTGCTACACCCAGTGCGATTGCCGACTCAGCGCCTGAAGTACGCGCACTGCGTTCGGTTTTAAAGTCGCGATTGACGACCGACCTCTTTTGCTGGGCGCGCTACAAACTTTGAAAAAGTTTGCTGTTCGATCGCTCCGACTCATTCCGGCGACGTTGATCACGACCTCTGAATGTCCGTGGCGGCGATCCTGCGCGCGGCCAGGCTGAGTAGAATCTTGAACACAGCTCGGTGAAGTTGCAGGAAGCGCCTTAAGGCGGTTCCAAATGTTTACCGGCGCAAACCGAAATCACTTGACTCGCACTGTCTTTTGTCGATAAAGGACAGTCAAGCCGATCCCGAGACGATCGGGTAATGCGGAGGATGTTAACGAATGTGCGTCCGCGCCCTACGGCTGCAAGCCAAGTGATCCGATCCAGCCAACCTATTGCCCATGACTCGGCCGCGAGCGGTCAGGTCATCCGCCGCGGAACATCTCATTTCGGAACGAAGTAGGAGGGCGAGTTTGGCAAAGGATTTCGGGATCGCGCGCTTGGACAACTGGGTGTCGCGGTCAATCAGCGGGGAGAACGTTACCGGCGCACCCGGCCAGGGCGGGCGGGCGACTACCGGCACCGGGCAGCGCGCAGCGTCGGATCTCGGGGTCGGCTGGAAAGTATCGCCAAGTGTCGAGATCGCCCCCGGCGAGGAGAAGCTGCTGGCGGAGATCGAGGGCTCGGGCGCGATAGAGCATTTCTGGATCTCGGTTAAGCCGGAATGGTGGCGCTCGTTGATCCTGCGCATCTGGTGGGATGGCGCCGACAACCCGGCGGTGGAAGTGCCACTTGGCGACTTTTTCTGCCTGGGTTGGGAAACCTATGCGCCTGTTACATCACAATATGTAGTGGTGGCACCCTATTGCGGTATGAACACATTTTGGACGATGCCGTTCTGCAAGTCTACGCGCATGACCCTGCAGAACGTGAGCGATCGCAAGGCGGTCGTGTACTATTACCTCGATTATGGGCTTGGTGAGGTGCCTGACGAAGCGCCGTATTTCCATGCCTTCTGGAACCGCAGCGATCCGGTAGACGAGACGCATATCCACACGATCCTACCTCAGGTGCAGGACCACGGCTCCTTCGTTGGCGCCTATCTCGCCTTTGGCTGCAACAGCACAGGCTGGTGGGGCGAGGGCGAGCTGAAGTTTTTCATCGACGACGACATTGAATTCCCGACGATCTGCGGCACGGGGACAGAGGATTACTTCGGCGGTGCCTGGGATTATGAAGTGCCCGACAATGGCTACGTTACCTACTCGACGCCGTTCCTCGGCATGCATCAGGTGATCAAGCCCGACGGGCTCTATCAAAGCCAGACACGGTTCGGAATGTATCGGTGGCACCATAGCGACCCCGTCCGGTTCGCGCGCTCGCTGTCCGTGACGGTGCAGGATCTCGGCTGGCGACCGGACATGCGCTACAGGCCGCGGCGCGACGACATTGCCACGGTCGCGTTCTGGTACGGCCGCTCGCCGAACGGAACTCACACTTCGAACCTGCGTCCCGAGCATCTGGAGACCCGCAGTCACCCGGATCGGTGGATAGCCTCCGGTGTGACCGGCGGCTAGCGATGAGGGTCATCGTGCGGCGGCTTGCCTTCTATCTCGTCACGCTTTGGGCGGCGATCTCGATCAACTTCATCATTCCTCGGCTCATGCCTGGAACGGCGCTTGACTCCATTCTGGGACGATTCCAGGGGCAATTGACCGGCCAGTCGATGAAAGCGCTTGAAGCCGCGTTTGGGCTTGATAAGCAGCAGAGTGTGCTTGTGCAATACTGGACTTATCTCGCAAACACCCTGACCGGCGATTTCGGGGTCTCCACCAACTACTTCCCCTCGACCGTGGCCTCGGTGATCGGGGAGTCGATGCCCTGGACTGTGATCCTGGTCGGGGTCACGACAGTGCTCGCCTTCCTGATCGGCACCGCCTTCGGCATCGTAGCCGGCTGGCGGCGTGGCACGGCATGGGAGGGCGCCATTCCGCTATTCGGCCTACTGTCGTCCATGCCGTATTTTTGGCTGGGCCAGATCGCGGTGGCGCTGTTCGCCGTGCAGTTAGACTGGCTCCCGTTTTCCGGTGGCTACTCGCCGTCACTGCAAGCTGAGTGGTCGGGCGCCTTCATCTGCAGTGCCCTTTATCACGCGATCCTGCCGGCGCTGACCATCGTCGCCTCCGCCGTGGGGGGCTGGGCATTGGGGATGCGCAACATGATGGCGACGACCCTGTCGGAAAGCTATCTCATGCTGGCGCGGGCGAAAGGTTTGAAGACGTGGCGCATCGTTCTCCACTACGCCGCACGCAACGCGATCCTGCCCAACATCGCCAGCTTCGCCCTGTCGCTCGGCTTTATCGTTTCCGGCGCAGTGCTGGTTGAAGTCGTGTTCTCATACCCGGGCATCGGCTTCGTGCTCTACAATGCGGTCACCACCAATGATTACCCGCTGATGCAGGGCATCTTCTTGGTTATCGTCATCGCCGTATTGCTCGCCAATCTCGCGGCGGACTTGATCTATCTGCTGCTCGATCCTCGCACCCGGCGAGCGGCGTAGCATGAACGCCGTGAAACGTGGGCTCGCCTCGCCGAAGGCGCTGGCCGGGACCATCATTCTAGCGATCTTTCTAGGCATCGGCGTGTTCGGCCCTTGGCTCGCGCCTTACGACCCATCCGCC
>CAJCHO010000078.1 GCA_903970145.1 Mycobacteriaceae bacterium
ACCGAATAGCAGGTCGCCCTCGGCGGTCGACGCCGCGGTTATGTCCCAGTAGTTGCTAAAGGCGACGCCTTCGGCGATACCAACGCCGCGAATGGTGAGGCTCTCCGAATCGATGATGCTGATGCCATTATCGGTCGACGCCCAGATCCTGCCGCGCTTATCGAGCAACAGGGCATCGACGTGCTCGTCGGTCAGGCCTTCTTCTTTGCCGAAATGGCGAAACAGCGGTTTGCCCTGCGGGTTGCGGCCGGTCAGCAGGTACATACCGTTGCCTCCGGTAGCGATCCACAGTCGCCCCTGACGATCGCGCACGAGGTCGGTCATGAAGTCATTGGCCAGACCTTCGGCGGCCGACGAGTTCGAATCGATGCGCTCGACGATCTCGAGCTTGGAGTCGAGCCGCACGAGGCCCCGCAGAGTGCCCACCCAGTAGCCGCCGTCGCCTGTGGGCACGATGCCCATCACGCGGTCGTCGGTCAGCCCGCTCGTCTTGACCGAAATGAGCTGCCACTTCTGGGTGCTGGTACGAAAGTGCACCAGACCTTCGTTGGTACCGATCAAAAGACCATCCGGTATCGCCCGCATCGATTGCAGGAAGGGCTCGGCACCCCCATAAGGCATCGGGACTGCGACTGGCGCGCGGGAATCCATGTCCGTGTGAAACAGTCCCTCGGCGGTCCCGAGCCAGACGCTGCCGTCCGGACTCTCCGCGAAACTGATCAGGGGTCGCTTGGGCAGCGCGGCGCCACGACCCACACCGGGGCGCAGCGAGGCGACCCGACGCGACTGTGCATCGAACACGTCGTAGCCGCCGCCGTGATACCCGACCCACATGCGGTCGCGGCTGTCGACCATCAGACCGATTACGTTGTCTTCCGAAAGGCGGTCAGCGCGGCCTGGCTCCGCAAACGCCGACTGGATCGCGCCATTGGCGGGGTCGTGCGCGTTGAGCCCTTCCTCGGTGGCGATCCAGATCCGGCCATCACGCGCGCGCAGCAGGCCCACGCAGGCGTCGCTGCCAAGGCTGGTCGGTGCGAGCGAGGAATGATGGAGCTGCTCGATCTCCAGTGACTTAATGTCAATGACGAACACGCCTGCGCCGTAGCTTGCAATCCACAGCTTACCCGGCGAGCCCTCGACGATGCCATATACGGCAAAGCGCGCCAGCTCCTGGGCAGCGGGTGAGCGCGCTTCCAGAGTGTGGGCCACATCGGTGCCATCGACAATTGCCAGCCCGTGGTTGGACGTGCCCACCCAGATCTGTCCGGTGCTGTCCTGACCGAGGCTGCGTATGGTGTCGACGATCGGAACGTTGCTCCCATGCACGAAAATGTTTACCGGGTGCACCGAGCCATCGCGCAGATCGACCCGTGCCAGTGCCTTGTCGGTGCCGACCCAGAGCATGCCATCGCGTGCCCGCAGCAAGGAATTGACCTTCCCGGTGAAGGCTGCTTGTCCGACCGCACCATCGCCTCGCAGCAGGGGCGTGAAACTGGCCGCGCTCACGTCCAGGTGAAACAGGCCGCGCTCGCTGCCTACCCAAAGGCCGTGGTTGCCATCACCCTGGATCGCGTTGATGACGCGCACCGAGTCACTGGCGTCCTTGGTGTTGTAGCGCACGAAGGTTTCGTGCTCACGGTCAAAGCGGGCGAGTCCCCCGGTGAAAGTTCCAACCCAGAGCTCGCCGTCACGGTCGACGTACATGGTCTGGACATAGTCCGCAGGCAGTGAGGTCGGGTCGTTCGTATCGTTCTGGAATGTCCGAAAGCGATAACCGTCGTAGCGCAGCAGGCCGCTTTGCGTGCCGATCCAGAGGAAGCCATCGTGACTTTGCGCCAGCGACTGCACGTTGTCCGAGGGTAGCCCGTTGACCGAGGTGATGTGATCGAACACGGGGCTCGACAGCCGCTTCCAGCGATCGACCGCAGGCGCGCCGACCTGAGCGGGCGCGGTGGCCGCGCCAGCGCAAAATGCCCAAAACACAGCTGCTGCCGCGCCGCAGGCTAATTGGAGGAGGAGTTTGCGTGACATAACGATTCACAGCGTAAGCTATTCGAGTCGATTCGGCCATTGCCCATGCGTATGGATTCCCCAAAATCTCAAAGGGGCCCCGTGGGTTGACATTTCGCCCCCGGCAACGCGCTCAAACGGTGCGTGTTCGGTGATTTATTCCCGCTTTCGCGCGCCATTTGTTCGGTGGACCGTGGAGCGGTCCGGGCGCTGCTAGACTTCTGCCCCGTAAGCTCCTGATTTCCCACATCTAGGCGCGTCCAGTGGTTATTGATTCGGCACATTCGCTGGCGCCCACGGCGGCCAGCGCCCGAAGACGCACCCTCATCGTGCGTCTTGCCTCCTGCTTTGCGGTATCGCTGGCCTTGCATGCCGCCTTGCTGGCTTTGCACCTGGAGGAGGCGGGATTTGGCTTGCCGGGATTTGTCTTTCCCTGGAACCTAAAGCGCGCAAGTTCGGCGGAGTTGAGTCTGCACCTGACCCAGGTCCCGCCCCCGACCGTCGTAGAGCAGCAGGCCGCGCCCGAGCCTGCGGAATCGGCCGCAAATCCCGTGTTGGCGAGCACAGCTGCCGTGCGACCAGCCCAGCTTGCGCCACGCGCGCCTAGCAAACCTGCCGCAGGCGCAACGTCCGTCCCAGCAAGCGCGGCCTTGGCCGCAGATATCCCGCCAGTAGAGGCGCCCGCCTTGCCCACACCCGTCGTGCCTGAGGTCCTCACTGCCCTGACGGCGCCCCCCGAGTCAGTGGCGATGCCCAGGAGTGACACGGTTACCGCCAAGCCGCCAGCATCTCAGGCAGAACCAGTTGCCATCCGCGCCGTGCCAGAGCCGGTCACGACGCCGCCGCTCGCACCGCTGCCAACAGCTAAAGCGCCCCCCGAGCTGGTTCGTCGTCCCGAGCCGGTCGAACCGCTACCCCCGGTTCCTGAGCCGCCAAAGCCGGAAATACCGGCGCAGGAGCCAGCGCAGACGGCCCTAGCCATTCCACCGGTAGAGATAGCTGCTGCGCCAGTCGTGGCGCCCAAAGCCGTGTCCGTCCCGGTGCCCGCTCCAGCGGCCGCCCCATCGGCGCCCGCGCCGCCGCCGCCCGAACCGGCACCACCTACGCCCGCGCCACCGCCGCCTGTAGCAGTACCACCGACGCCTGCACCGACACCTCCGGCGCCTGAACCGACACCTCCGGCGCCCGCACCGGTACCTCCGACGCCCGCACCGGTACCGCCGACGCCCGCACCGGCACCTCCGACACCCGCATCGGCACCTCCGACGCCCGCTCCGGCACCTCCAACGCCCTCACCGGCACCTCCGACGCCCGCACCGGGACCGGTCGTGCACGATCAAGCGCCTGTGGCTCAGCAAAGCGTGGCGGCCGGCCCCGCCAATAATCCCGGCAGCTCGGGCAATGCTTCCCGAAGCGCTGCGCCATCAGGAATACCCGGCGCCGAGGCGAGTACTCCGGACTTCACTGCAAAGGCGCTGTCGCAGCTGCGTGATATCGACCACGCCCAAACTGAGCGCCCCCAAGCCGTGGTTCCGAGTCCCCCGCAACCGCGTCGTCGCACAATACTGGGTGCGCTCGAGCGCGAAATAAGCCTGAAGTTCTACATCGCGGGTTGGCGCGCCAAGGTGGAACGAAATGGCACCTTGAACCTGCCGCGCGGGATTGGCGATCGGGCACATGGTGACGCCATCGTAACGGTCTCGATTCGTAGCGACGGCTCGGTTGAGTGGGTTCACTTCGAGCGCAGCAGCGGGGTGCCGGATCTCGACGATTCCTACCGCCACATCATCGACATGCTTGCGCCGTACAGCGCATTTCCTCCGGATCTGGCCAGCCTGTACGACTATATCGAAATCAGGCGCGTCTGGACGGTCGATAAACAGCTGCGACTACTCGAAGAGCTTCGCTGAATCGTTGGCCAGCAATCCGGGGATGGATTCAGTCGGGGTCGCCTGGTGACTGGAACTCGGGCTTGCCGATCTGCTCGGGATGCTGCGGAACGCGTTTGAGATGCGCGGTATTGAAACCCTGAGCGCTGGCGCGGGCTACCAGATCGGCGTAGGCCGCCGCGCTGATGTCTCGATCGCGAGCGAAGATCCACACCAGATTGCGGTCGGTCGTGCCGAGGATCGTATAGCGATAATCGGGATCGACATAGGTCGTGATCTGGGACACATAGACCGGTCCGAACAGCCGGACATGCCACTCGGCGTTGCCCGAATTGGGAACGATCGAGTCCGAGAACTCGCGACGCGTTTCGGGGGCGTCAAAGCCGCCTTTTTGGCCGACATAGATGTCCTGGATCACTCCCTCGGGCTGCAGGTGCCACTCCGAATAACTTGCCACATAGCCGCGCTCGCCGAAATAGGGCACGTTGGCGATGTTGTACCAGCGGCCCATGTAGCGATTGATATCGAGGACCGGCAGCTTGAGTTCGTCGCCAGCATGCGGATTCTGGTTGGTCGGGGCGATCGAACAGCCGGCCAGCATGAGGGACACAGCACACAGGTAGGCCGGTAGTCGTGAAAGACGGTTCATGGTCGAGCCTTGGTGAGATAGTCGGTAGTGCGCGTAACGCGCGAGGGCAAGCTGCGGCGATGAGGCCGCGTGCCCAATCTACCCCAAATCGTCGGGGCCTGTGAATCCGCCCCCCCGCAAGCGCGGCTGTGAGGACCTTGCTGCCGCCCCGCTTAGGCGCGCCGGCGCCGACCCCACAAGGCCATCAGACCGAGACCTGCGCCAAGCAAAGGCAGGTTCGCCGGCAAGGGGGTCGGGGTCAGGTCGAGCGATCCGGTGTAATTTCCACCTCCGACGGCGACATTTCCCTGGACCTGCAGGACGTAGTCAACCCCGCTCTGAAGTCCGGCGGAGATCGTCGCGACGTCGAAGTTTCCCGACGCCGTGGCGGTGTCCCAGGAGACAACCACCGAGCCGGTCCCGCCCTGCGCAGTCGGACTTCCGGAGGGGAAGGGAATGCCGCTCTGGTTGGGGTTCCAGGAGATCAGACGAACCGCGAGATTGCTGATCCCGCTGGTCCCGGTGCTGATGCTGTCGGTGATCGAGTACAGTTGCGACGCGGTCACCGTGAAGTAGTAATTGTCGAGGAAGTAGCCAGCGCCGTTGCTATTGCTGGCCGAGGTGTACTGGAGGGAGTCCTGGTACAGGTAGTCGGTACCGAGCGCCGCGGGAGACAGATCGTAGATGTTGGCCGTGGACGAGTCACCTGTCGTCGGGTAGCTCTGAACGGTGACGACCGGTAAAATCCTGAGAGGGCGTATTCCAGGGCACGATCGGGTTGGCTTGGGCTGTGGCACAGGCCAACGCGGCGAGCACAGCGCCGGCGAAACCACAGGTGCGGGCGTTCAGTCTCATGCATATCTCCATGGGCGGCAGGATGGGCGGGTCTTGGAGCACAGGAGAAAGGCCTGCTCGATTCGACCCAGCCAGCGATAGAGCCTAGCGGGCCGACAAGTCAGAACACATCACGCAGGTATTGGCGGCATAGCACCTTTTGCTCATTATTAGTGCAGGATCAACTGCCGGGTCCCGCCAACTGACGCGCCCGCTCCCGGTGCCGCTGCGGCGCAGTTGGGTGGCCGCCAGTAAGATGGCGCTTTTACCTCTGGAGGGGCTGATGGGCCTTGGGGCGACGGTCGCCGGGAATCGCTATCAGTTCGACGGGCTGCGCGATCTTCTCGCCAAGGCGAGTCCGCAGCGCTCGGGCGATGAGTTGGCGGGTATCGCCGCACAGAGCGAGGCCCAGAGAATGGCCGCGCGGCTGGTGCTAGCCGATCTGCCGGTCCGGCAATTTCTGGAAGAACCGCTCATTGCCTACGAGGACGACGAGGTGACGCGGCTGATCTTCGAACAGTACGATGCGGCTGCCTGTAGCGAGATCGCTTCGCTGACCGTAGGTGGATTGCGCGACTGGTTGCTTGGACCCTCGTGTGACGCGCCGGCGCTCGCGCGCATCGCTCCGGCGATCATGCCGGAGATGGCCGCGGCGGTTTGCAAACTCATGCGCAATCAGGACCTGATTCAGGTCGCGCGCAAGTGCCGCGTGATTACGAGCTTTCGCGACACGATCGGTCTGCCGGGCTGCATGGCAGTGCGACTGCAACCCAATCATCCAACCGATGATGCGCGCGGCATAGCGGCCGCACTGATCGACGGGCTGCTCTACGGCTGTGGCGACGCCGTCATCGGCATCAATCCGGCAAGCGACAGTCTGCCTGTGATCATTGATCTTCTGCATCGACTCGACGCATTTCGCGAACGCTACGCGATTCCCACGCAAACCTGCGTGCTGACTCATGTCACGAGTACGATCGCCGCAATCGAGGCCGGCGCCCCCGTTGATCTCGTGTTTCAATCGATCGCCGGGACCGAAGCGGCCAATCGTGCTTTCGGAATCAATCTCGCACTGCTCGAAGAGTCGTGTGCCGCTGCTGCGTCGCTTGCGCGCGGAACGATCGGCAGCAATCTGATGTATTTCGAGACCGGTCAGGGTAGCGCGCTCTCTTCGGGGGCCCACCACGGTCTGGACCAGCAGACCTGTGAGGCACGTGCCTACGCCGTGGCACGGCAGTTCGGCCCGCTGCTGACCAACACGGTCGTCGGCTTCATCGGGCCCGAATATCTCTACGACGGCAAGCAGATCATCCGCGCCGGCCTCGAAGACCATTTCTGTGGGAAGCTGCTTGGCGTTCCGATGGGTTGCGATGTCTGCTACACCAATCACGCCGAGGCGGATCAGAACGACATGGACAACCTTTTGACGCTGCTCGGAGTGGCGGGTGTCAATTTTGTAATGGGAGTCCCGGGCGCCGACGACATCATGCTCAATTACCAGAGCACCTCCTTTCACGACGCCCTCTATGTGCGGCGCGTTCTGGGCCTAAGGCGCGCCCCTGAGTTCGAAACCTGGCTCACCGGAATGGAGATTACCGACGAACGCGGCCAGCTGCGTGACACGGTTGCGCGTCAGGCGCTGCTCGCCCACGGCCTTTCTCTCGGGAGCAGTCGGTGATCGACACGGGCACACCGGAGCTCTGGACACACCTACGCCAATTTACCGCGGCGCGCATTGGCCTTGGACGCTCTGGAGACGCACTGCCGACGAGCGCGGTCCTGGAGTTTGCGGTCGCACACGCGGCTGCGCGCGACGCCGTGCATCATGAACTCGATGTGGTGGCGCTTGCCGCAGGCATTGCCGCGATGGAGCACACCAGCATTGCCGTCGCGAGTCAGGCGACTTCACGCACCGAATTCCTGCGCCGGCCGGACCTCGGGCGGCGTCTTGCGCCCGCCAGCCAGGCCGGGCTCCTTGATGCGGCGGTCTCAAGCGCTTGGGATCTTGCGCTGGTACTCGCCGACGGCTTGTCCGCCGTCGCTGTCGAGCGCCACGCTTTGCCGCTCGTGGCGGGTCTGCTGGCGCTGCTTCCCGGATGGCGCGTCGCCCCGCTCATCATCGCAACCCAGGCGCGGGTTGCGCTTGGTGATGAAATCGGTGAACTGCTGCACGCGGAGTTTGTCGCGGTTCTGATTGGCGAGCGCCCCGGCCTGAGTGCGCCCGATAGTCTCGGAATTTACCTGACCCGTCATCCGCACAGGGGCTGCGTCGATGCGCGGCGCAACTGCATATCCAACGTTCGCCCGCAGGGACTGACTCCGGAAGTCGCGGCGCTCAAGCTGCGTTTTCTCCTTGAGGGCGCGCGACGTCTTGGCACGACCGGTGTGTCCCTCAAGGACGAGACTGACGCGGCGGGTCGCTTGATCTCCGGGACCTGAGATCCGGTCAGGCCCGTCGGGCTCTGCTATCGTTGCGAACTTGATGTGCATGTCGATCGGGCGCCATTGCCCGGTCCCGTCATTGACTGGAGCAGGCCGGTGACCTTACTTCGTCCGGATGCGCAACGCGCATTTACGCTTATCGAGATGTTGGTCGTGCTTGCGGTGCTCGCGATACTCGCTCTGATTGCGACGCCCTCGATCATGGCAAGCGTAATCCGGTCCCAGGTGTTTGCCAGCATACCGCTCGTACAATTCGCACAGCAGTCGATCGCTACCCAATATGCTCTGACCCAGATTTTCCCGAGCAACAATGCCACGGCAGCACTGCCGCCACCGCAGATGATTGTTTCAAACTATGTCTCGGCGGTCACGGTGACCGATGGCGTACTCAATCTCACCTTCGGCAATCAGGCTAACCGGGCGATCACTGGACGCATCCTTTCTCTGCGGCCGGCTTTCGTGCCGGGATATCCCCAGGTACCCATCGCCTGGGTATGCGCCAAGGCTGCGGTCCCCTCCAACATGACGGTCAACGGCACAGACGCAACCAACCTGGCCAACGACTATCTGCCGCCGCAATGTCGCACCAGCTGATTTCGTGGGAATCGTTGCGATGAGTGGCGTGAGCGCCCCGGTGCCCGCCAAGCTTGCCGCCGCGGTCGCGGCACTCCAGGCAGGCGAGCTCGTGGCAGCGGACCAGCTCTTTAGCGAACTGCAGGCAATCGCCCCTGACGATGCTGCAGTTCACCAGCTGGGCGCCGCGATCGCGCTCGATCGCGCTGACGGGCTCAGCGCTGCGCGCTGGGCGGGCACTAGCCTCGCGCTGCGCCCCGACCACGTTCCCACCATGCTGCTTGCGGCACGCGCGGCACGACTTTGCGGCAAACGCGATGAGGCACTGCCGCTGCTGCGCCAGGCTCTTGCCAGGTCTCCGGATCGTGCCGAGGCCGCATTTCTGTTGTGCGTGACCTTGCTCGAGCTTGGCGACTCCAAGGCTAATGACATGCTGCAGCATTTGCTTGAGCGTTTTCCGGACGATGCTGTCGGCTGGCAGCTCATCGGCTCCACTCTGGAGTCGGCCGATAAGCCCGAAGCGGCTTTGATCGCATATGCGCGCGCTGCGCTGATCGCACCGTCGGTCACTATGCACCTGCGCTGCGGGGGGATTCTAGAAGTTCTTGAGCGTCCGGTCGAAGCGCTGGTTGCATATCGCAAGGCCAGCGCACTGGCACCCGAGAACGCTCTGGCGCAGCTGCGCCTCGCGCTGTGCCTTAAACAGACGCGCGACACCGATGCGGCGGCGGCCGCGTTTCAGAAAGCGCTTGAGCTCGACGCCAGTCTCGCACGCGCCTGGTTTGAGCTTGGCCTTATCGAGCAGGATCGGGGTGATCTGGTTGCGGCGATTGCGATGTACCAGCGCGCTCTTGAACTCAAGCCGCAACTAACCGAAGCAGCCGTGAACCTGGGTATCTGCCGGCAAAGCCGCGGTGACCTCGCTGGGGCCAAGCGCGCCTATGGCGCAGCGCTGCAGGCTCGGCAGGACAGTTTCGGACGTATTGCGCAGGCACTATCCTGCGCCCCGGTTGGCGAGGTGTGGCTCGACCACGACGCCTTGCGCCGCTCACTCGGGATTTGAGCGGCTGCGAGTGGCGCGATAGCGGCGCCGATACACTCCGGGCTTGGAAAGCAGGGCTTCGGCGGTGCTGTCATAGCGCTCCTGGCGCTCATCGGACAAGGCTTCGAATTCGAGGCTTTGCGCCTGGCGTGGCACGGCAAAGCATTGGGCTATCGGGGTGCCGGCAGACAGCACGCCGCAAAAATTCGTATCGACCCACAGCGCCGGGAAGAGTATGCCGACGTCCGAGAAGCGGTCGGAATCGACGATTCCCGTGAGCAGTCGAAACGGCAGGTCCTCACGATTGACGGGATGGGTCGCGAACAGGGAATAGCCGGGTTCAAGCTCGATGGTCCAGAAACTGTTGAACTTCACGATGGCGCGCGACGAATCGTGAAAGGGCGTGCCGCTCACCTGCGCTGGCACATGGAAACTCAGTGGCGAGCGCGGATGGTTCTCAACCGACAAGGTTGGCAAATCCCAGGCCCACGAGAAGACGCCACGCTCGACAGTGACGTCGCAGGGCAGCGGAATCATGAACCCGTAGGACATCGCATCGATGAAGGGCGGGCATTGCTTGACCGTGCGCACCGGCTGCCCGTGGGTTGTCGAGAAGGCGCTCGCGGGCATCTTGCGGACCCAATCGGGCAGTCCCTGACGTGCCGGAAACGGTCGCGGCAAAGTAGCGAGTAGGGCGGGGTCGCAGCGGAACACGATACGTGCGGTCATGGGAATCAGTCCGCCAGGTCCGGGTGCGCCACTGCGCCCCTCTTAGCTGCTTTGATATAGTCCAAAGTTAAAGGCCACAGAAATCCGCGCCGCGGTGCCTCGATAAGGGCGCACCGCGTGCAAGAGGAAAGAAGGAAACAGGAACAGCAGGCCCGGCCGGGGACGGATGGTTTCGGCGCTGCCTGCTGACAGTCCGTCTTCGCCACCGAACTTCAACAAGGGCGCGTGCATCATCGGCGCCGGACCGCGCGGATCGAAGATCTCGAACTCGCCACCGAGCGCGACATCATCGGCGCAGCCGCCGTCATTGACGTAATAGGTTCCCGACCAGAACGAACCGGGATGGTAGTGACAGGCGTTCGAGTCGCCGCTTTCATTGATATTGGCCCAGGCTTCGGTAACCCAGTCGGGCTGCACTGCCTTGCCCTCGCGGTCTGTCGTCATCTGGGTCGCGACCTCGCGCGCCAGGCGCAGTAACTCCTCGGCGCGCGGCCCTCCCCAGCTGGCGAAGTCGCGCGAGGAGTGCCAGCCACCTATATTGGACGCGCCCACGCTCGGATGTTCGCGGCGTCGACGCACAATGACTTGCTCCAGTTCGGCGTTGCGGGCCTCGGCATCGGGGAGCAGCACTGCGGCTACCGGGGTGGCAAACAGTCCCTTTACCTGGATTTCGATGCGCGGCATGAAAAAGCATTCCCTCTGTTGCACAGTCGGGTGCCCGTGGTAGAGGACCCGATGTTCGAGCGCTAGTGTACCGCGAGCCTGTCAGTGCACCGCCCTGGCGTGGCGTTCGGCTTCGATGAATTCGGCGAGTGCGGCAACTTGCGCGCTCGAAAGACGCAGTCCGAGCTTGGAGCGGCGCCAAATGACGTCCTCGACGGTCTCGGCCCACTCGTTGTCCATCAGGTAGCCTACTTCGGCTTGGCTGAGACCTGCGCCAAAGTCGCGGCCCAGTGCCGCTTCGCTCGTGGCATTGCCAAGTATGAGGCTGGTGTTGGTTCCGTAGGCGCGCACCATGCGGTGCAGCTGCCGCGAGTCGAGCCAGGGATGGGACTTCCCGATCGAGGCGCACAAGGCTTCAAAACCCTCTACGGGAAAGTCACCACCCGGCAGGTGCTCATGGGTCGCCCATTCGCGCTTTGCGTGCACAGTGGCCGGCAGGTGGTGAGCGAACTTTTCGAGGGCATGCTGGGCGAGACGGCGGTAGGTCGTCAGCTTGCCGCCGAAAATGGTCAGCAGGGGCGCGCCTGCCTGATCATCGAGTTCCAGCACATAGTCGCGCGTGGCTGCCTGGGCGTCGGTTGCGCCGTCGTCGAACAGCGGGCGCACACCCGAATAGGACCACACCACGTCCGCGGGTGCGATCGGTTGCGCGAAATAGGCGCTGGCCATCGAGCACAGGTAGTCGATTTCCTCGGTGGTCGCCCTGACGGCGGCCGGGTCGCCGACGTAATCGAGATCGGTCGTGCCGATCAGGGTGAAGTCCTGCTCATAGGGAATAACGAAGGTGATGCGCTTGTCCGCGTTCTGGAATATGTAGCAACGGTCGTGCGCATAGAGCTTGGGCACGATGATATGCGAACCCTGCACGAGGCGTACACCCGACGACTTGGTCTGTTTGAGAGTCAGCGCCATGACCTCGCCGACCCACGGGCCGGCCGCATTGATGAGCAGCCTGGCGGTGATGGTGTCCTCTCGTCCGGTACGGGTGTCGAGGGTTGTGACGCGCCAGTGATCGCGGTGGCGCTGCGCGCTCACCGCGCGGGTGCGCGTCTGAATCACGGCGCCGCGATCGACGGCGTCACGCGCGTTGAGCACCACCATGCGCGCGTCGTCGACCCAACAGTCCGAATACTCGAATGCGCGGCTGTATTCGCCCGCTTTCAGGGGTTTGCCTGCAGGATCGCTGCGCAGATCGAGCGTGCGGGTCGAGGGCAGCAGCTTGCGGCCACCCAAATGATCGTAGACGAATAGGCCAAGGCGCAGCATCCAGGCCGGCCGCAGACCTTTCTGGTGGGGCAGCACAAAGCGCAGCGGCCGGATCAGGTGTGGCGCCATCGCCCACAGCACTTCGCGTTCGATGAGCGATTCGCGCACCAGGCGGAATTCGAAATACTCGAGATAACGCAGGCCGCCATGGATCAGTTTGGTGGCTGCAGAAGAAGTTCCTGAGGCGAGGTCGGCCTGCTCGCACAGATAGACCGAAAGCCCCCGTCCTGAGGCGTCGCGTGCCACGCCGCAGCCGTTGATGCCTCCGCCGATGATGGCGACGTCAAAAATGCCGTCCAACAGTCTCCCCTCGCACGTCGACCCGTTCCGGGGTTCTGCTTTTTCTGTCCTATTTCGAACGCGCTGCGGGGACAATAATACATCCAACCGCGCTTTTCGAAAATTAAAACGAAAATGACAAGTTCGGGGTAGAGCGACCGGAGGTGGCTGCCAAGATCGGCGCGGCTGGCGTGCCGGCCTATTCTTCGGGCGCGGATTCGCCTGGGGAGGTTTCGAGCACCTTCACACCGTGGGTTTCGCAGACGTGGCGCAGTACGGCGGAGCTCAAGTGGTCGGTGACGAAGGTATCGATCTGCGAGATGTGGCCGATGCGTACCGGTGCAACCCGTTCAAGCTTGGTGTGGTCGCACACGAGGATCACGCGCCGCGCATTTTCGATGATGGTTCGGGAGACATTTACCTCGATGGCGTCATAATCGAGCAGCGAGCCATCCTCGTCGAGCGCCGAAGCACCGATGACAGCCGTATCGACCTTGAACTGGCGGATCAAATCGACCGTGGCGCTGCCGATGACCGCGCCGTCCGAGCGGCGCACCGGACCGCCGGCCACGATCACCTCGATCGAGGGGCGCGGATAGAGCATCATCGCCACGTTGAGGTTATTGGTAATCACGAGCAGGTCTTCGTGGTTGGCAAGTGCCGATGCAACTTCCTCGGTCGTGGTACCGATGTTCACAAACAGCGAGGATTTGTTCGGAATCAGGGCCGCGGCCGCCGTACCAATGGCGCGCTTTTCGGACGCGGAGATATAGCGGCGCGCTTCGTAGGACAGATTTTCGACCGAGGAGGAGACCACCGCGCCGCCGTGGGTTCGCAACAGTACCCGGCGATCGCACAAATCATTCAGATCGCGCCGGATGGTCTGCTGTGTCACCTCGAAGCGGGCCGCAAGATCCTCAACCGTGACACGCCCGATCAGGCGCGCCAGCGAGATGATGTTTTGTTGCCGGATGTTGACGGGCTGCATATTCGAACATTCTCTAGAGCACAACGCACTCTTGGCGCGATCGGCACGCGAGTCAGAGGCGGACAGTTGAATTTTGCGGACCGCCCGACAGCTTTAGCCAAGGAAGACGATACGCGTTTTCAGGACGAGCGACGATGTTCGCGTTCGTTCCTTATATGTTTGTATTGTTCGCTTGCTTCGCCAATTTCTTTTCGTATACTATACCAAAGAAAGAAAACAAAACCGAGAAACGGGGGAGACGCAGGTGGCATCTTACCGCTGTAGGTGCGCGGGCTTCAGTCCCGTTGCCCCGTTAGTGGAGATCGACGGTCAGTCGCCCATGCACGCCGCCAAAGGACAGGGTCCGGCGGCTCGGCGCAGCATTGCCCGGTGCATGAGCGCGGCGCTCGCAGCTGTTTTCGACGAGGCGCGCCTTGATCTCGTCTGACGCCCTGATGTATAGCGGGAGGGCGTATGCATCTAAGCCTTAAGAATGTCTGCGTCAATTCCGGCACCGATGCCATCCTGCGCGACATCTCGATCGATCTTGAGAAGGGATCGATGAACGTTCTGCTCGGGCCGACTCTGGCTGGCAAGACTAGTCTGATGAGACTGATGGCGGGACTGGATAAACCAAGCTCGGGTAGCATCACCGTCGACGGACGCGATGCCACGACCATTCCGGTGCGCCGCCGCTCGGTGGCCATGGTGTATCAGCAATTCGTCAACTATCCGAGTCTGTCGGTCTACGAGAACATCGCATCTCCGCTGCGGGTAGCGAAATTGCGGCGTGACGAGATCGATTCACGAGTGCAGCGCGTGGCCAAGGTGCTGGGTCTTCAGTCGCTGCTCGATCGCTCCCCGCTGCAGATCTCGGGCGGTCAGCAACAGCGCACCGCGATTGCGCGCGCCATCGTCAAGGGCGCTGAACTGGTTCTGCTGGATGAACCGCTGGCCAATCTTGACTACAAACTGCGCGAGGAATTGCGCGAAGAGCTGCCGCGCATCCTGGCTGAGTCCGGCGCAACCTTGGTCTACGCGACTACCGAGCCGCTCGAAGCCCTGCTCCTGGGGGGCAACACCGCCGCACTCTCGGAAGGGCGCCTCGTCCAGTTCGGGCCGACCAGTTCGGTCTATCACCGACCCAACCATATAGAGGCGGCGCGGGTGTTCTCCGATCCGCCCCTAAACGAGATGCATATCTCGATGCGTGGCGCCGTTGCGCACTTTGGCGACTTCCACAACACCCCCGCGACGGGCCTGCTATTGAAGTTGCCCGAGGGGAGTTTCACGATCACCTTCCGTCCCGAGATCGTCAGCCTCGCCAAACCCTGGGAGAGTTCGCTCAGTTTTCCCGGGCAGGTGTCAGTGGCTGAGATCAGCGGTTCGGAGAGCTTCGTGCACGTCGACACGGCAGTCGGGCGCGTGATCTGCGTCGAAGCGGGCGTGAGTGCGCTGCAGCCGGGTGACTCCGTCACTCTGCACGTGGACGCGACGCGCATCGTGGTGTTTGAGCGAAACGGCGCCCTGGCAGTCGCCGACGCGCCCACGGGAGAGCTCTGACATGGCGCGCATTACGCTTGACGCCGTCGCCCACAACTATAGTGGCAGCGCGGGGCCCGAGTCGCAGCAGGCGCTCAAACTGCTCAACCACACGTGGCAGCAGGGGCGCGCCTATGCGCTGCTTGGCCCCTCGGGTTGTGGCAAGACAACGCTGCTCAATATCATCTCCGGATTGATCACGCCCTCGGACGGTCGTGTCCTGTTCGACGACGTCGACGTGACCCGCCTACCCACCGAGCGGCGCAATATTGCCCAGGTGTTCCAGTTCCCGGTGATTTACGACACCATGACGGTCGCGGAAAACCTGGCGTTTCCACTGCGCAATCGCCGCCTGGCCCAGGACGCGATCAAGGAGCGCGTAGCCGAAGTCGGGGAATTGCTCGGACTGACGCCGGATCTGAAAAAGCGTGCGCGCCATCTGACGGCTGATACCAAGCAGAAAATATCGCTCGGTCGCGGACTGGTGCGCTCGGACGTGGCCGCCTTTTTGTTTGACGAACCTCTGACCGTCATTGATCCCTCGCTCAAGTGGGAACTGCGCTCCAAACTCAAGGCGGTGCACCGCGCGCTCGATGTGCTAATGATCTACGTCACCCATGACCAGATCGAGGCGCTGACTTTCGCCGATGAAGTCGTCGT
The DNA here is from genome assembly GCA_903970145.1 of Mycobacteriaceae bacterium. Classification (GTDB taxonomy): domain Bacteria; phylum Pseudomonadota; class Gammaproteobacteria; order Burkholderiales; family Burkholderiaceae_D; genus CAJCHO01. The sequence continues at coordinate 15,585 of CAJCHO010000078.1, forward strand.
GATGAAGGACGGGCGCATCCTGCAGATCGCCTCGCCGGCGGAACTGTTCGAGCAGCCCTCCCATACCTTCGTTGGCTACTTCATCGGGTCGCCCGGGATGAACCTGATCGACGCCGAGATCGACGGGCATGTCGCGAAGGTGGCAGGCCAAGTGATTGAGCTCGGGGCGAACTATCCGGCACCGGTCGCGGGCAGTACCGTGAAAATCGGCTTTCGCCCCGACTTTGCCACGCTGGCTGCCAGTGGCGGCTATCCGGTGAACGTGCAACGCATCGAGGATCTCGGACGACGCCGGATCGCGCGTGTCGCGCTCGGTCCGCACGAGATCTATGCGACCGTACCCTACGGCGTCTCGCTGTCGGCGGGCAGCGCGGCGGGCATGTCAATCCGCACGGATCGGCTCTTCGTATTTGTTAACGACGAACGTATTCACGGCGTGCCGCTATGACCGAGAAGCCACTCAATAATCGCGCCTGGCTCCTGGTGCTGCCGGTACTGCTGTTCGTGCTGTTCTCGGCGCTCCTGCCGATCATGACCGTGGTCAATTACTCGGTCCAGGACGCCATGGCAGGCAACAGCTTTTTCTGGAACGGTGACGGCTGGTTTCGCGATCTGCTCAATCCAAGCACCGAGATCGGCGCACGCTTTAGCGATGCGCTGATGCGCAATCTGAGTTTCTCGTTCGCGGCCCTGTTTTTCGAAGTCCCGCTCGGCATTGCGGTGGCCCTGTGCCTGCCGCGCACCGGGCGCACGGTCGGCCTATATCTGGTGGTGCTGGCCTTGCCGATGCTGATCCCCTGGAATGTGGTAGGTACCATCTGGCAGATCTTTGCGCGTGCGGACATCGGACTATTTGGCGCCGCCCTGACTGGCATGGGACTGCATTACAACGACACGCAGGACGCTGTCTCGGCGTGGTGCACGATCGTGGTCGTCGATGTCTGGCACTGGACACCCCTGGTGGTGTTGTTGAGCTATGCCGGTCTGCGTGCCATTCCGGAGGCCTATTACCAGGCCGCGAAGATCGATGGCGCCAGTCGCTGGGCAACCTTCCTGTACATCGAGCTGCCCAAGCTGCAAAAGGTGCTGGTAATCGCTGTGCTCTTACGCTTCATGCAAACCTTCATGATCTATACCGAGCCATTCGTGGTGACGGGGGGCGGGCCGGGTAGTGCGACCACCTTCCTGTCGATCGACCTGGTGAAGATTGCGCTCGGGCAGGTCGACCTGGGCAATGCGGCAGCGATGTCGCTGGTCTACAACCTGATAACCATCACGCTTTGCTGGGTCTTCTTTACCATCATGACGCAGATTGACCGACGGGGAGACCAATAATGCGTCGTGGCCTTGTCGCGCGCTTCGGCCTTGCGGCCTACCTGGCCATGTTGCTGCTGCCGATCTACTGGCTCATCAACCTGAGCCTGCGCAGCAATGAAGACATCATGTCGCGCATGGCGCCGTGGCCGAGCCACCCGACTATCGAGAAATACCTCGCCATCTTCCACGACCCGACCTGGGTGCACGCCTTCGGGGTGTCACTGACCTATGTTGCGATCAATACCGTCATATCGGTGACGGTGGCGCTGCCGGCCGCCTACGCGTTCAATCGCTATCGCTTCGTTGGCGACAAGCACCTTTTCTTCTGGCTCTTGACCAATCTGATGGCCCCGGCGGCGGTTTACGCGATGCCGTTTTTCAATCTCTATTTCGCCCTTGGACTATTCGATACGGTCTGGGCCGTGGCCCTTGCGCACTGTCTGTTCAATGTGCCGATGGCGGTCTGGATTCTCGAGGGCTTCGTCGCCGGGGTGCCACGCGAGATTGATGAGACTGCAGCCATTGACGGTTACTCCTTCCCGCGCTTTTTTGTGCGCATATTCATGCCACTGATTGCCAACGGCATCGGCGTGACGGCCTTTTTCTGCTTCATGTTCTCATGGGTCGAACAACTGCTCGCTACCACCTTGACCGCATCCAATGCTCTACCGTTCGCGGCCGTGATGACGCGCAGTTACTCGGCAGCGGGCATGGATTGGGCGCTGCTTGCGTCGGCGGGTGTGCTGACCATGATCCCGGGCGCGGTCGTCATCTGGTTCGTTCGCAATCACATCGCCAAGGGCTTTGCCCTCGGTCGGGTCTAGGGAGAATAGCCAATGTCCTTTGAGTGGATGGCGTGGACCTGGCAGACGATGATCTTTTTTGGATTTATCGGGGTGGCGCTCGTGGTGCTGACCCTGCTGGCGATCTACAAGCCTGAAACACCGCGCAAGGGCATTCTTGGTTTCCCCACCACGCGCGGCGACCGCTTTTTCGTGAGCATGATCGGATCGGCTTTCATATTCATTCTGTGGATGCGTTTTGGGGGCGGGGTGCTCTGGTATCCGCTCGGGATTTCAGTGTTGTTCGGTGTCGCGATGTTCAGGTTGGCATGAATCGAAGTAGCTCCGGCGCGGTGACGCGACGGAAGAAAACCTCCGGACCTTCTGTCGGGGGGACTAAAACCACCGCACGATAGTGCGGCGGAGACAACCACCGCACAGCAGTGCGGGGGCAACTGAGGAGCCGGCAAATGGATGAGAAACGTCGAACTATATTAAAGGGGGCGGCGAGCGCGACGGCGGTCGCAGCCGTGGGTGCACCCGCGCTCTTAACCCCCACACCTAGCTACGCGCAGCAGGTAGATGCAGCAAAGAAATGGGTTGATTCGGAATTCCAGCCATCCACGCTGTCGAAGGAACAGCAGATGGCAGAGATGGAGTGGTTCATCAAGGCGTCCCAGCCCTTCAAGGGTATGCAGGTGCGGTGCGTCTCGGAAATTCTCAGTATCCACGAGTATGAATCGAAGACGCTTACCAAGGCGTTCGCGGACATCACCGGGATCCAGGTGAATCACGAGATGATGGACGAAGGTCTCTTGGTCGATAAGATCGAGACCGAAATCCAGTCCGGAAAGCCGCTCTATGACTTCTGGATGAACGACTCCGATTTCATCGGAACCCATCCGCGCTACAAGGACATCGTTGGCGGCTCGCTCACCGATTTCATGGCGGGTGACGCGAAGGACATCACCAACCCTGGCCTGGACCTGAATGACTTCATCGGTCTTTCGTTCGCGACCTTCACCGACGGCAAGCTGTATCAGTTGCCCGACCAGCAGTTCGCCAACCTCTACTGGTTCCGTTATGACTGGTTCCAGCGGCCCGACCTGAAAAAGCGCTTCAAGGATAAATACCACTACGAGCTGGGCGTACCGGTCAATTGGTCTGCCTACGAAGACATCGCCGAGTTCTTCACCAATGACGTCAAGGAAATCGACGGTCAGCGCGTCTATGGGCACATGGACTATGGCAAGAAGGATGCTTCCCTGGGCTGGCGATTCACCGATGCGTGGTTGTCCATGGCTGGCGCTGGCGATCGCGGCCTGCCAAATGGACGTCCGGTCGACGAGTGGGGTATCCGCATGGAAGACGGGATCCCGCGCGGTTCTTCCATCTCGCGCGGTGGCGATGCCAACGGTCCTGCAGCCGTCTATGCTCTGACCAAGTTCGTGGAGTGGTTGAAGAAGTACGCTCCTCCGGAAGCCTCGGGGATGGACTTCCTTGAAGCCGGCGCCGTTCCCGCGCAAGGCCATATCGCGCAGCAGATCTTCTGGTACAGCGCGTTTACCCACGCACTCACCGGCCCCGGATTGCCGGTGATGAATGCCGACGGCACGCCGAAGTGGCGCATGGCACCAAGCCCACACGGAGCCTACTGGAAGGAAGGCATGAAGCTCGGGTATCAGGATCAGGGCTGCTGGACTTTCCTGAAGTACGCTCCGATGGAGAAGTTGAAAGCCGGCTGGTTGTATGCCCAGTTCTGCGTCTCCAAGACCGTCACGCTCAAGAAGTCGGTAACGTCCCTGCACCTGATTCGCGAGAGCGATATCTGGGCCGATGCGATGACGCAACTGGCACCCAAGGTGGGCGGCCTCGTTGAGTTCTATCGCAGCCCGGCGCGCAAGCTCTGGACTCCTACCGGCGTCAACGTACCCGAGTACGGCAAGCTGGCCCAGGTGTGGTGGCAAAACGTGTCCAAGGCGATCTCCGGCGAAACTACGCCGCAGGCAGCCATGGACAGTCTCGCCGCTGCTCAGGACGCCATCATGGAACGCCTTGAGAAGTCAGGCATCCAGGGTCCGCTCGGTCCCAAGCTCAACGAGCCCAAGGATCCAGAGTACTGGTACAAGAAGGCCGTTGCCGACGGCAATCTGGCACCACAACGCAAGCTCGCCAACGAGAAGCCGCAAGGGGTCACCATCGACTATGATGAACTCCTGAAGACTTGGAAGGCAGAAATGCCCCACAAGAAGGCCTAGTAACTTGGGCAAAAAACTGGGCCGAAAGGCCCAGTTTTTTTATCAGCGTGCCCTTCGCGTGTCCTGCGACTTCTTCAGGCGGTCTGCAGTCGTCGGCGCCGCGCCGAGAGACCTGCAAGCAATGCGACGCCTCCTAGGGCCATCACGGACATCGATGGCTCGGGTACCGCACTTACCAGTCCGCCCGATGTGACCTGAAAGGTTTTCAGACCGGTTCCCTGCACACTAAAGGGATCACCGATCTGTGCGAGGCCACCGCCATAGAAGGCAAGACCTCCCGAGTTCGTGCCAAAGGTCGTGGCGGTCGTACCGCTGAGCGTATAGGTGAGCACGTCCGATTGGCCCGGCGCCAGGGTGCCGAGTCCGAGCGAGCCCTGATAGGGATTGAAGGTGACCGTCTCGCCAAAATTATCCTGAATCAGCTGAGTGGAATAGCTGGGGCCGTTGGTACCCGCACTGAGATCGAAGCTGATGCCGTTGTATGCCGATTGCGCGGTCCCGGTGAGGCTCGCGCTATACGACCACTCGGTCGTGCCGTTCAGGACAATGCTTGCGCCGATGCTCGATTGCACCGAGCCGCCGCCGTTATTGAACAGCGGCATGGCGATCAGCGTGCCGCTGCCGATGTAATAGTTGAAGGTGAAAGCCTGCGCGGCGCTACTGGTATTGGTGATGGTCGTCGTGTAGGTCGTAATCGCGGTACCGTCACCAGGCGAGCCCTCGAAGCCGCCGGTGACGGCTTGCGAGCTTATGATCCCCTGGTCAAGATTGCCGACGATAGTGCCGTTGTAGGGCGTACCCAGATTGGTATAGAAGTTCTGTGAGGTCGTAAGGTCAAAATTGGGTCCCGCGGAAGATTGGGTGGTGGGCGGTGAACCGGAAACGGTGAGCGAGCCTGTGAGGGACTGCTGGGCCAGGGCGGTGCCGGCGGCCAGTGTCCCCGTCAAGCCAAAAATCAGCGCGCACGCGGCGTTCAGCGGCTTGGGTTCCATCCGTTCCTCCCTGTGTTGTGTAGGCACGCGTGGCGCTCGCTCGCGGGCTCAACGACCCGCTCGATGAATCTACACCAATGAATCGCGCGCCGCTTACACTATCTGGCCGAATCAATGGGCAATGGCCCGGATGGACTATCCCCGGTACGAAGCGGGGCGACACTCGGGCGACTCGTGGGGACGTGATTGAAAACCGTCGTGCTAGCTTGGGAACTCGGCGCCGGTCTTGGCCATGTGATGCGAGCCGCAGCGCTTGCGCACGCGCTCGCTAGAGCCGGCGTGCGAGTTGTTGTCGCCATGCCCGATCTGGCAGATGCGGCCAGGGTGCGTTGGCCCGAAGGGGTGGCAATCCTGTGCGCCCCACAAGCGCGCCATCTGCCCGATGGATTCTTTAACCAGTCGACCTATGCGGAATTGCTCTACGGATGCGGCTACCACGACGCCAATCAGGTGAGCGGGCTCGTTACCGGCTGGTTCAATCTGATGGATCTGTGTGACGCCGACGCGATCCTCGCGGACCATGCGCCGTCTGCGCATCTTGCGGCAAGGATTCTGGGAATCCCGGCGGCTCGTATAGGCAGCGGATTTTTTGCACCGCCGGCGCAGGGCCCGGCACCGAGATTTCGCGATTGGCAAGCGACCGATGCGCAGCGGGCAGTCCGTATTGAGAGGCATGTGCTCGAAGTCGTCAACGGGGTGCGGACCTTAAGCGGCGTCGCGCCGTGCGGCGAGTTATGCCTTGCACTCGCGCCGCAGCTGGACCTCATTGCGAGCTGGCCGGAGCTCGATTGCTATGCAGCGCTGCGTCCGGCCAACAGCGTGGTGTATATCGGTAATGAGGTCGTCACCGGACAGGGGCTTGTGCCGCAGTGGCCGACCGCTGATGATCCCTCACGAAAGCGCGTGGCCGCCTATCTGAAGTCGGACTATGGGGGCACGCGCACCATTCTTGGCGAACTCGAGCGCCACTACTCTACCGTCGCCTTTGTCGCGGGCCTGGGCTCCTCGGAGCGGGCGAGCCTGCAAAGTGCCAACCTGTGGAT
>CAJCHO010000079.1 GCA_903970145.1 Mycobacteriaceae bacterium
GCACCGCCGTGAAGTGCGAGCAGTTGCGCCGATAGCGCGACAACATTGTTGGCCTTGGTGCGGTACAGGCCGATGGTACGAATCTCGTCGGCCAATGCCTCAACGCCCAGCGCCACTATGGCGCGTGGGGTATTGGCGCGCTCGAACAGGGTGCGGGTGGCGCGATTTACCGAGGCGTCTGTCGCCTGCGCCGAAAGCACCACGGCCACCAGCAATTCGAAGGGACTCGTGTACTCGAGCTCGCTGCTCGGTGCGGGCATGGCGGCGCGCAGGCAGCTGAAGAATTCGTGGCGCTCTTTGGCTGACAGAAGGGATTTACTGCTCATGGACTCAGTGTATCAAGCTGCGCCGGGGAAGATCAGGGGCGCCGCCGTGCGCGCGCCTTTTCGAGCGCCGCAGCGAGCATCGCCTGTTTGCGTTGTTCGGCCTGTTGCGCGCTATCGTCCGGGCTCATCGCCTCATCGACCGGCGCGGGCCGGTGTTCGGCCTCGCGCGCCTGTCGGCGTGCGCGCGCCTGGTAGCGTCTGCGCGCCACGCTCGCATCGTCCGGGGTCCACTCGCGCGCGGCTGGGCGCAGGCTGATGCAATCGACAGGACAGGGCGGCAGACACAGCTTGCAGCCGGTGCAATGGGTGGCGATCACCGTATGCATCCTGCGCGGCGCGCCGGCGATCGCGTCCACCGGGCAGGCGTCGATGCACAAGGTGCAGCCGATACACTGGGCTTCGTCGATAAATGCCAGCTGCAGGGGCTCGATGTGGCCATTGGCGGGGTTCAGTGCAATTTCCAGGCGTCCGGTAATGGCGGCGATGCGCGCCACGCCGATTGTTCCGCCCGGCGGGCACTGATTGATCGGTGCCCCCATGGCTATTGCGTGCGCGTAGGGCATGCAGCCCGCATACCCGCATTGGCCGCACTGGGTCTGCGGCAGCACCGCGTCGATGCGTTCGGCGAGCGACTCAGGCGGTTCCATGAAACGAGGAGCCGCTCTTGCCTCTAGGCGAATTTGCGAATGAAGTCGTGAATCTGCGGGTAGATCGCGGTGCGCCAGCGCCGGCCGCTGAAAATGCCGTAGTGTCCGCATTGGGGAGCGGTGAAGTGCTGCTTGCGCGATTTCGGAATACCGCTGCACAGATCGATGGCCGCGGCGGTCTGCCCCGATCCCGAGATATCGTCGAGCTCGCCTTCGATGGTGAACAGGGCTACCCCCTTGATATCTTCGGGCGCTACGCGCTTGCCATCCACCATCCAGGTTCCCTTGGGCAGGGCGTGTTCCTGGAATACGGTCTTGATAGTATCGAGATAGTACTCGGCCGGCATGTCGAGCACGGCGTTGTACTCATCGTAAAAGCGGCGATGGGACTGCACGTCCAGATCGTCACCCTTGACCAGATTGAGATAGAACTCGTAGTGCGATTCGAGGTGGCGATCCGGATTCATCGCGACAAATCCTGCGTGCTGCAAAAAGCCCGGATAGACACGCCTCAGGTAGCCAGGATAATTCGCCGGCACCGTATAAATGACGTTGTTCTCGAACCAGGAGTAGGGCTTGGTTGTGGCCAGATTGTTGACCGCTGTAGGCGACTTCCGTGGGTCGATCGGACCGCCCATCATGGTCATGGTGCGTGGCAGTTTGGGATCCTTGGCCGATGCCATGAGCGCGATGCCGGCCAGCACCGGAACGGTCGGCTGGCAAACCGAGATGCAATGCACGTCGGGTCCGAGAAAGCGGATGAATTCCTGGACATAGGCGATATAGCTCGACAGATGGAAGGGCCCGTTAGACAGCGGGACCATGCGGGCGTCTTTCCAGTCCGTGACATAGACATCGTGGGCGTGCAGCAACTGGGCGACAGTGTCGCGCAACAGCGTCGCGTGGTGCCCGGAGAGCGGCGCGAATACCAGTACCTTGGGATCGGCCGGCCGCTTGGCAGGGGTGTAACGCTTAAAGTGCAGCAAGCGGCAAAAAGGCTTGTCGAGAACAATTTTTTCCAGCACCGGCACGCTTTGGCCGTCGATCTCTGTGCTGTGCAGGCCCCACTCGGGTTTCTGGTACTCCTTGCCCAGGCGATAGAACAACTCGTAGCCTGCGGCCAGCCGATTCGCAAAGGGAAAATAGGAAAGCGGGCTGTGGGGATCCGAGAACGCCTTGGCGCCGGCTTCGGCAAAAGCCGTCATCGGATTGAGGAAAGAGCGCTGTAACTCGTGTAGTTGATAGAGCATTTGTCTCTCGGTTAGCGATCCCGATTATGCGCCCGCGGGCCCTTTGCTGCAACGCGGGAGGTGTCTGAAAAGCCTGTCTTTGGTGAGTAATATTACTGTTGGATCAAATACTTAGGATGAACTCCTAGGGAATTACCAGTAGTTCTCCACCGCCAATGTACCGGGAATGCCACGGCGCGACGGTGCGAAGCCACGCATAGTCAGGTGGGCCCTCGTCTGGGTCACCATCTCCGGGTTGCCGCATAGCATTACGCGTGCAGTGCTCGGATCGAGGGCGAGGCCTGCTGCACGCTCGAGTTCTCCACTGACAACCAGTTCGGGTACACGCGCATGCAGCGTGGCTGGAACGAGCTCGCGGGTCACGATAGGCAGGTAAGTCAGACGCGCCCCGCCAGAATGGCCAGGGGGAGCCGCCATCAGCGCCTCGATGCTGGCGCGATAGGCGAGTTCGGCCTCGGTGCGCACGCTCTGCACCAGCACCAGATTGCGGTACTCGGACCAGCAATAGGAGTCCTCGAGTATCGACAAAAAGGGTGCGAGGCCGGTGCCGGTGGCGATCATCCACAGATCACCGCCGCGCACCAGGCGCTCGGTGGTCAGAAATCCGTAGGGGGCCTTCTCTACGAAGACGCTGCCACCCAAAGGCAGGTTGCGCAAAAGGTTGCTAAAGGCGCCCGCCGGCAGTAGCACCGAGCAGAACTCGAGGTGGCCAACCGCCGGTGCCGAGACTATCGAGTAGGCGCGCCAGATGATCTGCGGGTCGGCGTCGCCGGTCGCGAGCCCAAGGCGCGCAAACTGGCCTGGCCGGAACCGGAAGTCGGGATCGCGCGAGGTCTGAATCGACAGCAGCGAAGGGGTCCAGGCGCGCGTTGCGAGCAGCGTCTGCTCGGTGTATTTGTCGGGCGCGATCATCGGTACGAAGACGGGCGCGTAGGACGGCGCGCCGACAGCCTAGCGCTCAAGGAACTGGAGCTTGTCGGGTACGTCTTTCCACTGCTCTGCATCGCTTGGGTGTGGCTTCATGCGGGTGATACTGGGCCACACCTTGGAGAGCTCGGTATTGATCGCGATGAATTTGCGCTGGTCCGTTGGCACGTCCTCTTCGGCATAGATCGCATTGACCGGGCACTCGGGTATGCACACGGCACAGTCTATGCACTCATCCGGATCAATCGTGAGGAAATTGGGCCCTTCGCGAAAACAATCCACCGGACACACATCAACGCAGTCGGTAAACTTGCATTTGATGCAGGACTCGGTGACGACGTGCGTCATGCGTTACTCCACAGCTCAAAATAGGGAACCCCATATTCTAGCGCAGCTGCCACCGTCGCGTCGGCAAAGACCCCATCGGGCGCTGTCGCGCGTGGCGTGGCGCACATCCCGTCGCGCGGCCTTGCGCTAGCATCTGCCGGACTCTACACCGCGAGCCGGCGCGTGCACCTCCTCTATAATCCGGACGAACCGCTTCCCATCGCCACAGCCCCATGATCGATACCAGCAATGCGCGTCGCAATATCATGCAGCGAATCCGTGCGGCGAAGGCGCGCCAAGCGCAGCAACTCAATGACGACAAAGCCGCCCTCGAGGACTACCTGGCATTCCATCCGCGCGGACCGCGTTCCCAGCTGGCATCGGATCCCTTGCTTGAATTCTGCCTGCGCGCGAGCGAACTCGAGAGCTCGGTCGCAGTGGTCGCCGACCGCACCGCTGTCCCCTCGGCGGCGGCATCGTTTCTCTCGTCGCATACCCTGAGCATGCGCGCGGTCGGAACGGGTGCCGTAGCAAGCGTCGATTTTGCGGCGGCCGGGATGCAGGTCGAGATTCGCGCACCGCGCGACTCGGATCTGGTTGGTATCAGTCGGGCGTTCTGCGGAGTCGCCGAAACCGGTTCGCTGGTATTCGCCTCGGGGCCAATGGACAGCCCGACGGTGAACATCCTGCCGACCACCCATATCGCCTTACTCCAGTCGAGCCGCATTGTTGTCAGCATGGAAGACGCCTTCGATCTGATGCGCCGCGAACTCGGTGAGTTGCCGCGCGCTGTCAATTTCATCTCCGGACCGTCGCGCACTGCCGATATCGAGCAAACGATCGTGCTGGGTGCGCACGGACCGCGCGCCCTCCATGTGATCGTTGTTGAGGCCGATCTCTAGTCCCAGCCGATGAGCGGCAAACCCAAGGTGCTGGTGGCACGCGCCATTTTTCCAGAACACCTGGCACTCCTCGAGCCACATTGCGAGCTTGACTACAACGCGGGCGATGAGCCGCTCACCAAAGCCGAGCTCGCTGCGCGACTGGTCGATAAACGGGCTGCCCTGATTACGGGGTCCGAGCGAATCGACGCGGGCGTGCTGGCACAGGCCGGCGAGCTCAGCGCGATCTGCTCCATTTCGGTGGGCTACAACCACATCGACATTGCGGCCTGCACAGGGGCCGGCGTGCTCGTAACCAACACCCCCGAGGTGCTGACAGAGACTACGGCAGACATGGGATTTGCCCTCCTAATGGCCGCAGCGCGCCGCATTTCGGAGTCGGAACGCTGGCTGCGCGAGGGTCACTGGAAGCGCTGGGCGCTTGATCAGTTCCTTGGAACCGATGTGCACGGATCTACGCTTGGCATCGTTGGCATGGGGCGCATCGGTCGGGCCATCGCACGACGCGCCCGTGGCTTTGCCATGAATGTTGTGTATCACAATCGTGCGCGCCTCGCGCCCGAGCTCGAAGCACAGAGCGCTGCCCAGTATCTGGATCTTGATTCGCTCTTGCGCGTGTCCGACCATGTCATTCTGGTGCTGCCCTATAGCGTCGAGAACCACCACCTGATCGGTGCGTCGCAGCTGGCACTCATGAAGCCGTACGCAACCCTCAGCAATATTGCGCGCGGTGGCCTGATCGACGAGCGCGCCCTGTGCGCGGCTTTGCGCGAAGGTCGCATCGCCGCTGCGGCACTTGACGTATTTGAGGGCGAGCCGCAGGTTCTCGAGGAGTTGCTCGCGCTGCGCAATGTGGTGTTGACGCCCCATCTGGGCAGCGCGAGCCGGGCCACGCGTGACGCGATGGCGCGCCTGGCAATCGCCAACCTCGTCGCCGTACTGGCCGGCGACAAACCGCCGTGCCTTGTCAATCCGCAAGCCTGGGGGCATTGAGGTGAGTTCTGTGCGCATTGAACGCGCACACCGCCTGGGTGTGCGCCGGGCGCGCCAGGTTGCGACCGATATCATGGGTGAGCTCGCCGAGAAATATGCGCTTGAGCATCACTGGGATGGCAATACGCTGCGCTTTTCGCGAACTGGCCTGAACGGTACCGTCTCGGTCAGCAAAGCAGCAATTGTGCTTGAGATCGAGCTCGGCTTCATGCTGGCACTGCTGGAGTCGCGCATCGAGGCCGAGGTTCATGCCGAACTCGATCGCTGGCTCGGCCCGGCATAGAGCGGCGCGACCTACGCGTCTTTGAGTTCCTCGACCAAATCGATGTATTGCTGCATCGCAGCCTCGCTGGCCGTGCCCTTGAAGCCTTCCCAGGCGTCGAACTTGGCGCGTGCGATCATATCGGTGAAGCCCGGGCGCGTGCCCTCGACGTCACCCGTCGTCGCCTGCTTGTAGAGCGCGTACAACTGCAGCATGGTCGCGTTGTCGGGACGCTCCGGAAGGATCTTCGACTCGGCAACCGCGGCTTCGAATTTCTCCTTGAGGCTCATCGTCGATCTCCTTGGCGCGCATGCATCGGGTCGCAACTCGGGAACGGCTATTATAGGCAAAGCGACTGCGGAATCCGCGGTCCGGCTACCAAAAAGAGAAATTCCGTCAATAAGGAGACACCGTGACGCGCGCCAGCCGGGGCACCAGTTTGGAGCGGCGGCCAACATGAGCTGCGAGGCCCTGTTTCGGGCTGATTCCTATCTGAAGAGCGTGGAGGCGACGGTCACCTCGGTCGGTCCGCAAGGCATCGAATGCGACCGCACGGTGTTCTATCCGCTCGGAGGGGGCCAGGCGGCAGATAGCGGGCGCGCGATTTTGCCCGACGGCGAGATCCTCGTCATCGGCGACGCGCGCAAGGCGCGCCGCGAGTTGGCCACCCCGGATGACGTCCTGCACATCCCCGCGCCGGGTCAGGACGGGCTTGTCGCGCTGATCGTTCCCGGCATGAAAATCAGGCTTGAGATCGACTGGGAGCGGCGCTACCGCCATATGCGCTTTCACACCGCAACCCATGTGCTATGTGCGATTGTCAAAGAACTGGTCGATGGCTGCAGCATCAATGCCCAGACTGCGCGACTGGACTTCGCTACTGACCTGCAGCTCGATCGAGCGGAGATCGAGAGCCAATTGGCGACCGTCGTGGCGGCGGCCCAGCCGCTATCCATGCGCTGGATTAGTGACGAAGAGCTGCTGGCCAATCCGCAACTGGTGAAGTCGATGAGCGTCTCACCCCCAATGGGCTTTGGACGCGTGCGCCTGATCGAAATCGAGGGCGTGGATCTGCAGCCCTGCGGCGGTACCCACGTGGCCAACAGCGCCGAGATCGGTGCAGTGCAGGTGACCAAGATCGAAAAAAAGGGTGCCCGCTCACGCCGCATCAATCTGGCCTTTGCCGGGGACGGTGCGACGCCGCCCGCCTAGTCCTCCAGTTCCGAGCGGGCCAGTTCCACGTCAAGGCGCTCGGTGGCGTCGAGCGCTTCACACTCGCTGGCTTCGGCATAGAGCTTGGCGGCCTGTCTGCTGCGCCTCTTGCCTTCGAGCCTGATCAGACCATTGGCGTATTCGATGCGCACGAGAGCCGAGTCCGGGTTCAGTTCCAGGGCCGCCTCGAGGTGACTCAGGGCGAGATCCTTGCGCACGCCATAGGTCAGGCCGCCGATTACCGCGCCCATCTTGTCGATCACTTCGGCATGATAGGCGCCCAGCGCGAGGTGCCCATCGGCGTGCTTGGCGTCCAGTCGCACAGTTTCTTCAAGGCTGGCTCTGATCCTCGTACCCAGACCCTGGGCGAGCGCGGCGAGCAACGAGATGCCCTGACTGTAGCGCCACAGGGCGTAACCATGGAAGTAAAAGGCGTTGACGTTATCGGGACTGTGGATCTGCTGCTGCTCGCAGCGCTGCGCCACTTCCAGAAACAATGTGCTCTTTTGTCTGGCCGAGCGCTCAAGGTAGCTGGCGTAAATGCACTGCGCCTTGTTGGCGGCATGGGTACCGCTGGTGCCGGATTCCAGGCCAATCTCGACGGACTTCTGGAAGTCGCCGGCGTGATAGGCGATCCAGGCGTCGAGTGACTTCTTGTCAATCGGACAGCTTTCGCGATCACCTGCGTGCAGACGTGCCCATACTTTCTTTACCGCGCTGGCGCTAAAGCGATAGGCCGGCTCCTCGTAAGGAAAGGGCATCCACGTCTTGGCCACGGTATCTCCCTATTGCGCAGTTGCCAATGTACCCGCGTGCGGCCTCACCGGACAACGTGCCTGCGACGCCGGGGCGGCCAATCGGCTAATCCAGACGGATCTCACGCACGCCTTTGCCTAATCGCCGCCGCAGCAGCGAGCGCAGGGTGACTCCATCGGAGTAGCCCACCATCGCCGCGACTCGATCGATGCTCTCATGGCTGGTCTTTATCAGGTGAATGGCGCGCTCAACGCGCAGATCCTGCACATAGGACACTGGTGTCTTGCCGAGCACTTCCTGCAGCCGGCGTGCCAGCGTTCGCTTGCTCGTTGCGAGCGAGCTTGCCACCTCGCCTAGATCGAAGGCGCGGTCCAGACGCTCGCGTACCAGCCTGTCAAAGCGCTCGATCAGGGGATCAGCGTGGGCGAGATGGTCGGCGATGGCGTAGGCCGATTGTGAGGGGCGGTTGTCGATAATCAGATAGCGGGCAACCAGCGCGGCTGCATCGGGACTGGACTGGCGAATGATCCACAACGCCAGGTCCATGTGACTTAATGCGGCGCCGGCCGTCACAACCGGTCCGGCGTTGACGATCATGCGGCCGGCATCGAGCCGAACCTGTGGGTAGCGCTGGCGAAACAGCGGGGTCAGCCACCACGTGGTGGTCGCCTCGAGTCCGTCGAGCAGGCCGCTTTGCGCGAGCACGAAGGTTCCGATGCATGCGGCCGCAATCCGCGCACCGCGCGCCGACCAGTTCCGCAGCGCGTCAAGCGCGGCGCGGGTATCCTCGCGCCCGAGCGCCGCGAGCAGCGGCTCGGGCATCTTGCAGCCAATCGCCGGCAGAATCACCCAGTCCACATCCGCACAGCTGGCAATCGGCTGCACCGGCACATTCAGGCCCTGGGAGCTGTGCACGCGACGCCTGACACCGACGATCGACACTTCGAAGCGCGCGCCTGGCACGCCGTGCAATTGACTGAGTTCGTTGGCGGTTGTGAACGCGTCGAGTACGGTGGCAAGTCCGGTGTCAAAAACACCCTCAAGAACGATGACGGCGACCTTCATGGCAGGATTGCTATCAAAGTTGTCAATCGCGCCAGTTTCACAGAGAGCACGGGTTAAGTAAAGTGCGTCGCGTCGACTCACGACAATTCTCAACTACCGAGGAAACTCCCATGCTCAAATTCGCCCTGTTCGCCCGTCTCGAAGCCAAACCCGGAAAGGAGAAGGCGCTTGCCGAGTTTCTTGGCGCCGGCTTGTCGATGGCCAACGAGGAACAAACCACACCACTCTGGTTTGCCTTACGCATTACGCCCACCAGCTTTGCGATCTTCGACGCCTTTGCAAACGAAGCTGCACGTCAGGCGCACCTCAATGGTCCGATTGCCAAGGCCCTCATGGCCAATGCTGCCGAACTACTGGCGACGCCTCCGAACATCGAAGCCATCGAAGTACTCGGTTTCAAGAACAAGGCGCAACTGACGTGAGCGTGGCCCGGCTAGCTCTGCAAGCGTGCAAAGGGGACTGCCGATGTATCAGAAGACACTGATTGCCGGCTGGGGCGATATGGATTTCAACGCCCACATGCGCAATACCGCCTACCTCGACAAGTCGGCCGATGTGCGCATGATGTATTTTGCCGAGCGCGGATTTCCGATGTCGGAGTTCAGGCGCATGAAGCTCGGTCCGGTGGTCAAAAAGGACGAGCTTGAATATTTCCGTGAGGCGAACCTGCTCGAAGACCTGGTCGTGACGATGAGTCTGGCCGGTCTGTCGGAGGACGGCAGTCGAATGAAATTGCGCAATGATTTTCTTGTCGCCGGCAAGCTCGGCGCACGCGTGAGTTCGCTCGCCGGCTGGCTGGATCTAGAACAGCGCAAGCTGGTCTGTCCTCCTGAGCCGCTACTGGCCGCGCTGCGCGATCTGGCGCACAGTGAGGATTTCGTGGTTCTGCCCAACAGCAGTCGATAAATCATTGTGGGGAGCAAGTTCATGAGCATCAGAATCGTGCAGCTCGGCACGGCGCGCGCGGCCAGCGAGGGTCTGCGCCTTGGCACCGTACGCAAACCACCCCGCGGAGTCCCCAGGGCCGAGTTTGGCAGCCGTGACTACTATGACGTGTGGTTTCCGAACCTCGCGCCGACGACGGAGTTGATGGCGCAGGCCAAGGCTGCCGAGAACGCGAGCCAGTGGGCGGGGTTCGTGCGGCGCTTTCGCGCCCAGATGGCTCAGCCTGACACCAGTCGCGTGCTGGATGTGCTCGCGGCGCTGTCGGCGACGGCCAACTTCTCGCTGGGCTGCTACTGCGATGACGAGGCGCACTGCCATCGCTCGGTGCTGCGCGAACTGCTCGCGGCACGTGGCGCGGTGATCGACTAAGCGATGTCGCTGGCGAGCTGGCCGACTATCTGCCCTGCAGCGCCGGTGCTTGCAGGGCCTGGTCGATATCCAGGTAGCGCCAGTTGTCGTTCATGAACGGCCAATGCCGGTAATTTTTTACCCAGGGATAGGTCATGTCGATCTGGTAGGTATGGGCAATCAGTTTCATCGGCGCGTAAGCCGTCAGGATCCTTTGCATCTGACGCAGCACGACCAGGCGCTCGGGGCCGTCGGCTAAGGCATCCTGTTGGCGATAAAGCCTGTCGAAGTCGGCGGACTTGAAGCGCACAATATTGTCGGCGCCGGTAGCCGGTCCGTAGGCCTGCAAAAAGCTGCTGTTAGTGTCCGGCGTGCTGGCGCTTGAGCCCAGTTGCCAGACCATGAATTTCCCGGCGCGCGCCGCTTTCAGGTTTTCCGGCCACTTGGCGATGCGTGAATCGCTCTGGATGTGGAGCGACGCGAGCGATTTCTTGAAAATCTCCTCGCGGATTCGGCTGTGCTGATCTGGCTGTGAAGTAAAGGTTATCACCAGGGGCGACCCGTCCGGATTGCTACGCCACGGCGATCCCGGCGCGATGCGGTAGCCGAACTCATCGAGCAGCGCGTTGGCCTGCGGCAGATCGGTGATGCCGTTTTCGCTGCGCAGGCTCGGATCGTAGCCGCTGGTCATCGGCAGGATCATCGACTGCGCGGGGAAGGCCTGCATCTTGAAGTAGGTGCGGATGATCTCGTTGGTGTCGTAACCTAGATTGATCGCCCGACGCAAGGCGACCTTTTCCGGGGTATAGCCGCCGATCACCGGGTCATCCATGTTGTAAAGAATGTAGGCGACATCGATGCGCGGAACGCGCTCGACCTGGATGTGCCTTTTGGCGAGGTTTGGTGCCGGTCGGCCGTTGGGTAGCGCCAGATTGGCCAGGTCGTAGGGCATGAGGTAAAGCAGGTCATATTCGCCGTTCAGAAACGACAGCCAGCGCGGCTGATTTTCTTCGATCACCGAAATCTCGACCCGGTCGATGATCGGCAGGCGGCGCCCTTCCAGTTCATTTGCCATGCGCACCGATAGGGTATCGCTGGGATCCGGATGACCGTGATAGATATCTTCGCGGTATTCCGGGTTGCGCACGAGCACCATGCGCGATGAGCGCACCCAGCTCTCCAACTTGAAGCTGCCGGTTCCGACCGGATGCTCCATGATTGCGTCGCCATATTTCTCGACAACCTCGCGGGCCACCGCACCGGCGACACTCGCGTCCGCAAGGTTGTAGTAAAAGCGCGGCTGGGCAACTGCCATACGAATCTGCAAGGTGTAGCGGTCCAGCGCGCGCAAGCCCTCGATCGGCTTGTCGTAGTCGAAGTGGCCGGTCTTGATCGCTTCCTCGCGCAATTCCTTGAGCCCCAGTACCTCCGCGGGCTCGAAGGTTTCAATGTTCGGGCTGTTCCAGCGGGGATCGAAGTAACGCTTGTAGGAGTAGACGTAGTCTTCGGCGACCAGCTCGCGGCGTTTGCCGTTAAAGGCCGGGTCGTCGGTGAAATAGATCCCTGGTTTGATGTGTACGGTGAGCGTCTTGAAGTCGGGGGAGATCTCGGGAAGTGCTGTGGCAGTGGCTGGCTCGACGGTCCCTGCGGGAGCGAGGTAGGCGTAGCGCAGCGGTGCGTCGAAAATCTCGCAGGTCACGATGCGCGAATAGATGTCGTTGACTTGGGCAGGATCAAACCCGGTCTCGGCGACCTCGAATCCGTATCGCAGGGTCTTGGGCTCATTGGCGAGAGCGGGTAGGGCCAGCAATGCGAGCAGCGAGCACAACAGGAAGCGGAACATGTTCGTCTTTCGATGCAGATGGTGTTGCCAACGCCGGTACAAGGGCGCGCCATTATCGTACACTGCCGTGCTCGCGGATCCGTGGCCGTGAGTCGAGGAGAGGTGCCCGGACGCTTTCTAGTTTTTGCGCGAGCCTTTCTGCTCGTCGACGTCGATATCCAGATAGCGCCAGAAGTCCAGCACGAATGGCCAGCGCCGATAGTTCTTGACCCAGTCCCGATACATGTTGATGGCGTAGCGATGCGCCGGGTATTTCATGGGTTCGTAAGCAACCAGCAGCTGCTGCATGCGGCGAATGATGGCGATGCGCTCGGGACCGTCCGCCATGCTATTTTGTTCGCGGTACAGACTGTCGTACTCGGGCAATTTAAAGCGCGACAGGTTGTCGCTTCCGGATGCGGGACCGTAGGCCATCAAGAGGGCCTGCGAGGGATCGGGCCGCAAGCCACTGTTGGCGGCCGACCACATCATGTACTTTCCGGCGCGTACGGCCTTTAGCTGTTCGGGCCACTTGGCCACCCGAAACTCGGTGCGCAATTGCAGGCGGTCGAACGACTTCTTATAGATCTCCTCCAGGATGCGCGAGCGCTGATCCGGCTGGGTCAGGATCTCGATAGCGAGGGCTGAGCCGTCCGGGTTGGTGCGCCATTGGCCCTCGCTGTCCAATCGGTAGCCAAACTCATCGAGGATTGCCTTGGCGCGGGCTAGGTCGGTGACACCGAGATCGGTGCGCAGATCGGGGTCGTAGGCAAAGGTGTCGGGCATGATGATCGACTGCGCGGCAAATGCCTGTCCCTTGAGATAACTGCGAATGATCTCGGGATTGTCGATGCCAAGCCCGATCGCACGACGCAAGGCCACTTTGGCCGGCGTATACCCGCCGATCACCGGATCATCCATGTTGAACAGCACCTCGGTCACGTCAATCCAGGGAACCCGCTCAACGTGGATGTGCTGATTAACGAGGTTGGGTGCGAGTCGGTTGCCAGGCAAGGCGATATTGGAAAAATCCGGTGGCATGCGCTCGAGGTAGTCGAACTCTGCACCGACGAAGGACAGCCAGCGCGGCTGGCTTTCCTCGATGATCGAGACTTCGACACGGTCAAGAATCGGCAGCCTTCGCCCTTCGAGCAGCTTGGCGACGCGCTGGGCATCGGCGTCGCGCACATCCGGCGTGACATGGAAGACGTCGAGGCGGTAATCAGGATTTTTCTCAAGCACGATCAGCGAGGAGCGACGCCATTGGGCGAGGCGAAAACCTCCCGTTCCGACCGGATGTTCGCCGATCGAATCGCCATATTTTTCGACAACGTCCCTAGCCAATGCTCCGAACTGCGAACCATCCGCAAAAAAGTCGACGAACCGGGGTTGGGACGTGCCAAGGCGTATCTGGAAGCTATAGCGATCGAGCGTGCGCAGGCCCTCGATGGGCTGATCGTAATCAAAGTGACCGGACTTGATCGCGGCGCTGCGCAACTCCTTCATGCCCACAATATCGACAGGCTCAAGCGTCCCCGCGACGGGGCTGTTCCAGTGGGGATCGAAAAAGCGCTTGTAGGTGTAGACGTAGTCCTCTGCGACTAGTTCTCGGCGCTTGCCGCCGAATGCCGGATCGTTGGCGAAGTAAATCCCCGGTTTGAGGTGAAAGGTGAAGGTTCTGAAATCGGCCGAGACCTCTGGCATCTCGGACGCCGTCGCCAATTCCAGGGTGCCGGGGGCCGCGAGATAGGCGCGACGCAAAGGCGCCTCGAAGATCTCGGCGGTTACGTACCGCGAGTACAGGTCGCTGATCTGCGCCGGATCAAAACCCGTCTCCGCGACCTCGAAGGCATAGCGCAGCACCTTCTGTTGGGCTGCATGGCCTGGCGAGACCAGCAGCACAATAAGGATCAAAACCAGGCCACGAGTCATCGACGAGCCAATGAGCATGAGTTCGGAGTTGTGCGAGCGTCGCAGGCGCCATTATCGCTCGTGGCCCGGGTCCTGCGAACACCCGGTTGACCGCAATCCGACTACGGCATGCATTCTTTGTGCATAATGCGTTTTTTTCGGCTCGTCGCGTAGCCCGCGCTCTGACTTACCCTATCGTGACCGCCTATCTCATTCGTCGTATCTGGCAGATGATCCCCACGCTCCTCGGGGTGATTGCCATGGTTTTCATCCTGTTTCATTTCTTTGGCGGCGATCCCGCTGAAATCATCGGCGGGCAGGGTGCATCGGCCGAGCGCGTGGAAGTCATCCGCCTGCAGCTGGGCCTCGACAAGCCGTGGTGGTACCAGCTCGGAGTTTTTCTGAAGGAAGTCGCTACCTTCGACTGGGGGCGCAGCTGGGCAACCAATGAGGACGTCAAGCACATCTTCATGACGCGCCTGCCGGCGACGCTCACGGTGATGGTACCCCTGCTGATGTTGACGGTCGTGCTCGCGGTACCGATGGGAATGCTGGTCGCCTACCTGCGCGGCACTGCGGCGGACCGCTTGACCATGATCGGCACCACGGTCGCCCTGTCGATCTCATTTCTTGTGTACATCATCGTCGGCCAGTGGCTCTTCGGCTTTTGGCTCGGCTGGTTTCCGGTGCAGGGTTGGGGCGACAGCCTGGCATTCAATCTGCGCACTTATGTGCCGCTGCCGGTATTTCTGGCCGTGCTGGTCAGTCTTGCCCCACAGATCCGCCTGTACCGCAGTTTCTTTCTCGACGAGATCGGACAGGACTATGTACGGACCGCACGTGCCAAGGGAGTGGCGGAAAAAACCGTGCTCTTAAAGCACGTGCTGCGCAACGCCATGATCCCGATTCTGACTGACATCGCCGTTCAGTTACCGAGTGTGGTGATCGGCTCGTTCTTGATCGAGGTTTTTTTCTCGATTCCGGGCCTCGGCCGCGAGGTTCTGCTGGCAGTCAATCGCAGCGACTACCCGGTCATCCAGGCCGCTACGATCTATATCGCCGTGCTGACGATGCTCGTCAACCTCATTACGGACATTCTTTACAAGCTGGTCGATCCGCGCGTGGTGCTCAAGTGAGCGCGTCCGTGATGGTGCGCAAGCTCGACGAGGTCGATGGCAGTATCGGCGTCTGGCAGCAAGTGTGGCGACGCGTCAAGCATGACCGCGTGGGAATGGTCGCGCTGGCGATCGTGAGCGCCTTCCTTTTACTCATAGTCCTGGTTGCGACCCACCTAGTAGCGGCCAACTGGTCGGTCGAGCGCGGCGTGCACTACGCTAATCCCGATTTCCTCGGACCCGGCCCTGATGAGAGTGCGCAAATCGAGCAGCCCAAAGGACAGATGCTCGACATCTCGGCAGTGGACCCGCTCGCGCCACACTATGCGGCGATCGAAAAGCGCGCGGCCGAACTCAAGACCGTCGAGCCGGTACGGCTCCCGACTCTGATATTTGGTGGTGACCGTTACGGGCGCGACGTGCTGCAAAAGGCGCTCAAGGGCGCGCAGGTGTCGATTTTCGTCGGCCTCGCGGCGGCACTCCTGGCGACTTTCATCGGTACCTTGCTTGGCGCCCTCGCCGGTTTTTTTGGTGGACTCATCGGCGACATCCTCGAGTGGGTCTACAACGTCTTCACCGCGGTGCCGTCGATCCTGCTGATTTTTTCCTTCGCCGCGATCTTTCCGCGGGGCATCGGCAGCGTGGTCGCGATTCTCGGACTGACCGGCTGGACGGGCATTTACCGGCTGCTGCGTGCCGAGTATCTGAAACACTCAACGCGCGAATACGTGCGCGCCGCCCAGGCCATCGGGGCGGGCCGAATCTCACGCATGTTCGTGCACATCCTGCCCAATGTCTCGCACGTCGTCCTGGTGCAACTGTCACTGAACGTGGTTTTCTTCATCAAGGCCGAGGTCATTCTCTCTTTTCTCGGTCTTGGAGTGCCGGTTGACTCGGTGTCCTGGGGAACGATGCTCAATGAAGCACAAAGCGAGCTGATCCTTGGCAAGTGGTGGCAGCTGGTCGCGGCGACCGTGTTCATGGCGGTATTTGTGACTGCCTTTTCGATACTCACGGACGCGCTGCGCGACGCGCTCGATCCCAAGCTGCGATGAATGACTCGACCGCTAATCCCATGCTGCTGAGCGTACGCGAGCTCGCGGTCGAATTTCGCATCGGCAAGGAGGCGCCGGTCAGCGCGGTGCGTGGCGTCAGCTTCGACGTTCCGGCCAATCGCTGTGTCGCCCTGGTGGGAGAATCCGGGAGCGGCAAGAGTGTCACCGCCATGTCGATCCTGCGCCTGCTGCCGACCAATGCCGTGGTTGGGGGCGAGATCCTCTTCGAGGGTCGCAACCTGCTCGGGCTCGATGAAGCGGACATGCGCAAGCTGCGCGGCAGTGCCGTGTCGGTGGTCTTCCAGGAGCCGATGTCATCCCTCAATCCGGTGTTTCCGGTTGGGGAGCAGATCGCCGAGGTGCTTCGGGTGCACGAGAATCTCCCGGCAGCGATGGCGATGGCGCGCGCAGTGGCGCTGCTTGAGGAAGTCGGGATGCCGGATCCCCATCTGCGCATCAAGAGCTATCCCCACGAGCTGTCTGGCGGCCAGCAGCAGCGCGTGATGATCGCCATGGCGATTGCCTGCAAACCGCGCTTGCTGATTGCCGACGAGCCGACAACCGCCCTCGATGTGACAATCCAGAAGCAGATTCTTGAATTGCTCGCGAGTCTGCGGCACAGCCACAACATGAGTGTGCTTTTCATCACCCACGATCTGGGCGTGGTCGGCGAGATCGCCGATGAGGTGATCGTGATGCAGGCAGGCGAAATCCGCGAGCACGGCAGCGCCGCGCAGATCTTCACACAGGCAGTTCACCCCTATACGCGAGCGCTATTGGCCTGCCGGCCGGCCCTCGATTCCCGACCACGACGGCTGTCGGTGGTCACGGATTTCCTGGATGGATCGGTGCCTGCTGTCGCGGCGCCGGAGCGGGTCCCGCGCGCCGACGGCGAGGTGGTTCTCGAAGTGCAGGGTCTCAATAAGAGCTTTCGCCTGCGCGACGGCCTGCTGCATTGGCGCGAAGTGGCCGCGGTCCAGAACGTCTCGTTCACGCTGCGGCGCGGTCGCACGCTCGGGATTGTTGGCGAGTCCGGATCCGGCAAGACAACCCTTGGACTTGCCCTGATGCGCCTGGTGGGAGCCACTGGCGGCCGGGTATTGCTGCATGATCGCAATGAGGTTCACGACTTCTTCGCGCTCAACGCAGCACAGATCAAGCCGCTGCGTCAGCGCATGCAGATCGTTTTCCAGAATCCCTACGCCTCGCTCAATCCGCGTTTCTCGATCGCGCAGATTCTGACCGAGCCCATGCAGATTCATGGGCTTGGCGGTGGTGCGCCCGAGCGACTTGAAATGGCCCGCGCCCTGCTTGAGCGCGTTGGCCTGCCGGCCGCGGCGCTCGGGCGCTATCCGCATGAATTCTCCGGCGGTCAGCGTCAGCGCATCGCTATTGCGCGCTGCCTGACCATGAAGCCCGATGTCCTGATCTGCGACGAATCGGTCTCGGCGCTCGATGTCTCGGTGCAGGCGCAAGTGCTCAACCTCTTACTGGACCTGCAGGATGAATTCGGACTGGCCTACATCTTCATCTCGCACGACCTCGCGGTGGTGCGTTACATGTCGGACGATGTCCTGGTGATGAACCACGGCCAGGCCGTCGAGCACGCGGATGCGGATACGATTTATCGTGCGCCGCAGAATACGTATACCAAACGACTGCTCGACGCCATCCCGCGCGGTTATCGGCATGCCCCGTAGAGCGAGCCAGGCGGCAGCGCGACCGCGCGCTTAAGGTTTGGTCAGAATGCCGGTCGCGGGATTCGAACTGTTCAACTGCTGGGTATCGGTTCCCATGAAGCGTGCGTGAAACTCGTATGCCATTTCGCAAGGTGCACCTGCGCAGACGGCAGGCTTGAACTGTTGCAGCAGCAGAATGTATTGGGCCTTGCTGGCCAATTCGCCATCGGGCGAACCGAGTACTCTGGCCTCGGTGGGCTTGCCGGTCTTGTCGACCAGAACGCTCACGCTCAGATCTCCCCGATAACCCATATCGGCCGCCTCGTAGACCTTGCGGAACTGGTTGTAGAGTGTCGCGAGCCCATTGATGGGGAAGGGCGGTTCGTCGCCTGCGGCGAGCTGCGGATACTGGGATTTGAGCAGCGCGAGCTCAGCGGCACTCAGTTCGCTGTAGTCCTTGGTGAGCGGGATGGGCCCGGCTTCGATGATGTCGCGGCGCAGGCGGCTGCCGAGGGGCGGACTGGACTGCTTGACGTAATACATCTGGGGTGCGGACGAGTCGTCTGCGACGCTGGCTTGTACGCAGAGCAGGGTCAGTACCAGGGCTGTGAACAGCACACGCATTGAGGCCTCCATGAATTTGGGGGTTTCCGGCGTCGCACTGAGCGCTCGCGGCAGGGCCTGCGGACGGCCCGGTGCGATTGTGCACGCGCGCTGCAGCTGCGACAAGTCTTGATCGGCTCTCAGGGCCAAATTCACGCCTTCGCAAGGGTCGCGACACGGTGTTCCATGTGCTGCAACTCGTCGAATACGATCTTGCGCACATCAGGATCAAACACCAGTCGCACGTGACCGACACCGGAGATCGCAAGATTTCGGGCCCCGGCGAGTTCGCTGCCCAGCTGTGGAAACACGATGTCATCATGCAGGGAATAAATGCTCGTCACGAGCGCGCGCCGGGCCGGCGACTCGGAGGCGGCAAGATCGGCGAGCCAGTTATTGCCGGGTTTCATCTGTGCGATATTTCCCGTGCTTGCGAAGTGGGCGAGCCGCGTTCCGTGATGGGGTGTGCCCAGTGTGATGATGCGGGCGACGCGGCTGCTTGCGTGCTTTCGCAGCCAGGCGCGTGCCGCAAGGCCTCCCATACTGTGGCATATCAGGACTACCGCAGGTGCGCCAGTTAGCGCGATCAGCCGCTCGATGGACTCCTCGATGATTGGGGTGAACGCGTCTATGTCCGTGAAGGGCGGTTCGAGATCGACTGCCTCGCAGCTATAACCCAATGCTGCCGCGGCCTTCATGAACTCGCGCCAGACTGCGCGATTGCAAAAGTAGCCGTGCACAAATAGGAGCGCTACGGAACGGGGCGCCAGATTGACCGCCGGATGCGGCGCACGCCGCCTGGCGAGCAAGGGCTGATAGATCAGAAAATTCTTGAGCGACGATGTGAACTCGATCGCGTAAATCAGCAGGAGGCGCGCGCCCGCGGGACGCATGCCAGACGGTCGGCTGGCAAACAGGCGCGACAGGCAAAAGTAAGTGCCAATCAGTAAGGCGTGCGGCAATTGAATGAGCACCGCTGCGGGCAGCAGCGCCAGCCAGAAGCTAGCAGGCGAATTGAGCAGATGGGCGACGCCGGCGGCCAGTGCCACGGCGGCCGCGCACTCGGACAGCAGCAGCAGGCGCAGCAGGCGGGTTATCGTCATAGAGGTATTCCGGGTCGCCGCCTCATTGCACCGGCAGCATACCCGATGCCCTGGCCCGATTCGGGACGTCTATTGAGCGCGGCTGGGATCAGCTGCCTTCTGGCGTCCTGCTTCTATCATGCGAGTTCCAAGCAGACGATCGTGCAGGAACTGGCGCTGCGGATCCAGTCGCGCCCACAGGGGGACCATCAGCGTGGCGATGCAGATGATCGCCAGGCACTGTCCGATAGGAAGGTAGTCGCGAGTCAGGGTGTAGGTAGCAAAGCCCGGCAGATAGGTCGCCAGCGCGACCAGAAAGCGCAGCACGGCGCGCGCCGGCGACAGGGCGCGACCGTCGGCCTCAACGATGGCAAGGTGCCACACTTTCATCGGAAGTGTCTGGCGGCCCTGGCTCCAGAACCAGCCAAAGTAGATCGCCATGATGAGCGTCTCCCAGATCATGCGCTCGCGACGCAACATCAGCCCGTGGCGACTCTGGGTGAGCGTATCAAACAGATAGTCGCTGATGAACAGAACACCAAACAGGAGCAGCGCTTCGTAGGCCATGCTGGCCATGCGTCGTGCCAGGGGTGGGGCGAGTGTCTGAACGGGCGCTGGGCTATTCGGACTGCTGGAGACTGCTGGCATAGGGGCTGCTGTGTGGCTAGGGCTTGGCGACGGAGCCGGGTGTGGCAGCAGGTGCGCCACCCACCGCTCCGGCATCCAGCGTGGCGGCGGGGGCTGGCGCGGCAGCCGAGGCGGGTGTCGCCATGGCCGCGCTCTCAGTGGCTGGCGCAGCACTGGCTGGTTTGGCC
>CAJCHO010000080.1 GCA_903970145.1 Mycobacteriaceae bacterium
GCACCGGCGAGCGGCGGATTGGCCACAACGGTGGAGTTTGTTGCCGCTCGTTCGCGCGTTTGCCGCAGTGGCAGCGTGAATTCCACCTGCAGGCCGCTGCCTGGGGTGTTCATCGCCTGTACCGCGCCGCCGTGCAGCGCTGCCACGCGCGAGGTGATCGCAAGACCGATGCCATAGCCTCCTGAATCGCGATCGCGGGCTTTGCCGACGCGAAAGAACGGCTCAAAAATGCGCTTGAGTAGTTCCGGCGGCACACCCGGGCCCTGATCGGTCACCCGTATCAGCACCTGCTGCTCACGCCGCTGCGCCGAGAGCTGTACCACCGAGCCGTTGGGCGCGAAGCGCACGGCATTGCGCACCACGTTCTCGATCGCCCGGTGCAACAATTCGGCGTGACCGGTCACGACCACCTGTGCGTCACCGTGCAGCTCGACCAAGGCACCTTTGGCCTGTGCTTCAAAGCGCGCGTCAGCAACAATCTCGCCGATCAGTTCGGCAAGATCCACTTCATCCTCGCGCAACAAGTGGGGCTGGGCCTCCAGTCGGGACAGTGTCAGCAGTTCTTCAATGAGGCGATCGATGCGCTGCGACTCGCGCTCGATGCGCTCCACCAGCGTCGGCAGTTTCTCGGGCTGCTGGCGCGCCAGGTCGATGGCAAGTTGAATTCGCGCCAGCGGTGAACGCAGCTCATGCGACACGTCATGCAGCAATCGCCGGTGTTGTCCCAGTAGCCCCTTGATCTGCCGAGCAGTCCCATCGAACTGGCGCCCGAGATCGGCGAGTTCGTCGCGACGCCTGCCCATTTGCGCGCTCAGGTTCGGTTCGAGCCGGCCCTGCGCGACGTCCTCGAATGCCTTGCTGAGGGCTACGATTGGCCGCGACAGGTAGCGCGCCAGCAGGAAGGCGAGCACCAGGCTCGCTACCAGCCCAACCGAGATCGGCATCACCGGCAGATCGCCTGCATGGGCCCCCGGCGGCAATCCCGTCGGTAGGCGCGGCGCCCCGTCGGGCCAGCGAGGCCCCCGAAATGACCCTGGTGGTCCGTCATCATCCGGTGGGCCGCCGCGTGCATCGGGACGCTCTCGATCGGCCGAAGGCTCGAACCTTGGCGGCCCCGGAGGTCGGAGATCATCAGCGTTTTCGAACAAGGGCCCTGGCGGCCCGGGCTCTACTCCCAGCGACGCACGGGCCTGCCGCGATTCGTCCAGATGGCGCAACCACAGCAGCGATCCCACTCCACCGACCGTCAGAATTTGCGCGACAAACAGGGTCGCAAACAGCTTCCAGAAAAGGCGTCCCATGCCTAGCCGCGCAGGTAGACGTAACCGCGGCGGTGCACGGTCTGGATGCTTGAGCGACCGTCCTCGCGTGGCCCGAGCTTCTCGCGGATGCGGCTCAGGTGAACTTCGATGCTGCGGTCGAACTTGGCCAGAGGTCGTCCGAGTCCCTCCGCGGAGAGTTCCTGTTTGCTCACCGTCTGACCGGCATTGCGCGCGAGCACCTCGAGCAAGCTGAATTCGGTACTGGTCAATTCGAGTTGCACGCCCTTCCAGGTTGCCAATCGGGTCTCCGGCGTGATCACGAGCTCGCCTACGCAGATTGGCTCGCGCGGTCCCGCCGTGGTGGCTTCGACACGACGCAAAATGGCACGAATCCGTGCGCACAGCTCGCGTGCCGTACAGGGTTTGGCAACGTAATCGTCTGCGCCCAGCTCCAGTCCGACAATGCGGTCGGCATCGTCTCCTTTGGCGGTCAGCATCACAACCGGCAAATTGCTGCGCTGGCGAATCTGGTTAAGGATGTCTATGCCGCTCTTTAAAGGCATCATGACGTCGAGCACGGCCAGCGCGAATTCACCCGAGAGTGCGCGCTCCATGCCGACCCGGCCATCGTGGGCGGTCTCGACGCTAAAACCCTCGCGATTGAGGTAATCGGCGAGCATCGTCGCAAGCTCGACATCGTCATCGACCAACAAAAGGCGCGTCATTGCGGTGTTCCGCGATCCCATCCCTGAATGGGGAACCATGATATCGGAGCAGGCCTCGGCAAGTCGGCCGACAGGCGATCTTTACCGCTTTTTACATCGAGTGCTCACCAGCAAGAAGTCAGGTGCGCCAATTTGCAATTCTTGAGGTCTGCTTAACCGCATTTAACGCGTTCTGGCAGGACACTGGGCCATCGTTTCACAAGACGATTGTCCCTTCACTTCAAACCCGGAGAAAACGTGCGCCTGCCTTCTTCACTGCTCGCCCCTGCGCTTATTGTTGCTGTCTGCGTCCTCAGCGCATCTGCTGCTCAAGCGCAGGAATCCGGCGATCGTCCGCACTGTGGTGCGCCTCCCGAGGCCAGCACCACGCACGATGGACCGCCACCGACCCGAACGCCGCACGGCGGACCCGGCGACCAGGGCGCGTCGGGCGAGCGACCAATTCCCCTACCGCCTTATTTGCGCGGACTCACTTTGACCGTGGCGCAGCAGCAAAAGCTCTCCGAGATCATGCACAAGCATGCGAGCCAGTCCGATCAGGCCAGCAACGAGCTGCGCCAGGCGCGCGACGGAATCATCGAGCTCTCGCTATCGGAGCAGTATACGGACGCTGCCGCAGAGTCACTGGGAAGCCAGGTCTCAATCGCCGAGGCCAAGCTCATCAAGATTCGCGCCCAGGCCGATCATGAAATCTTTCTGAGCCTCGATACTCGACAGCGAGCCGCAGCCCTTGAATCCCTACAACACGCGCAGGGCCCCGGGGGGACACATGGCGACCGCGGTCCTCCACTGCCCTACCGCCCGGGTAGCTGAGACGATCCCCGATCAAGCCTATGAACTCCAGCCGACTATTGGACTTGCTAATTGCGATCACGCTCGCGTTGCATGTGTCCCCGTGGCACGAAGCCGGGGCAGCACATGCCCCGCTCGACTCGGGCCCTGCCTCGAGCACTTCGATTGAACCTGTCAGGACGCCGCAAGCGCCGTGCCGGGATCAGCCCGAGTATCTGGATGAGTATCTGGAATTTGCCTCAAGCACGGCATATTGGCCGACGGGGGCGATACCTGTTGGGTCGCTGCCCCGCGAGGCGAGCGATGATTCGCCCGAAACGCGCAAGCCCATGAGCGGTTGCACGCCTCCGTGAACCCGCGCGTCGACACCATGCGCAGCCAGCTGAGCTAGCAAACCGGCTGCCAGTTCAATGGGCCATCCCTTTGTGATCGAGTGAAAGCCGGGACGCCAACACTTTTCCACGCCGTGGATGACCCACCCTTACCATGCACGTGCCCGCTACACAGGCTCTAAGCGCTCGCTAGGCAGCTAACCGGGGCGCGACCCAAAAACCCATGCGCGCCCCGAGACTAGCTACGGTCAGCTGCTGCGATCGGGGGGCGTCAACAATTGTTCGGGGACGAACTTGGCGCTAAGTTTCTTGCCACGCCGCGCCCGCTTTCCGATGTGCGCTTCCAACGCCCCTGCACTAAGCAGGACCGTTGCCTGCTTGCCCGCCCGTCCAAGACCGCTGACCAGCACGCCTCGTGCCCCGATCGGTATCGCGGCTAAGAGCCGCTCTGCCTCGTCGAGTTCGACGAGAATCACGCCGCGGCCACCTGAGGCCAGCATCTTGATCTCATTGGCCGCAAATACCAGCACGCGTCCGTTGCCAGTCAGACAGGCAATATGCGAGTGGTTCGACAGCTCGATCGGACTTGGTGCAAGTGGCTCCTCGCCGGGCAGAAGACTAAGGAAGGTCTTGCCACCGCGCACCCGACTGACCAGATCGCCGAGCTTGCAGACGAAGCCGTAGCCACCTGAGGTAGCCATCAGCAGCGGCAGATCTCGTACCCCGGCAATCATCGCGACAATGCGCGAAACCGGTTCCAGATCGATCAGCGTCGTAATGGGCACGCCATCGCCACGGGCGCCAGGCAGCTGCGCGACGCCTACCGAATACATGCGCCCGTTGGATCCCAGGGCTACGAGCTGATCAACCGTGCGGCACTCAAACAGTCGCGACAGACTGTCACCGGCCTTGAAGCTGAATTGGCTCGCGTCGTGACCATGCCCGCTGCGGGCTCGTAGCCACCCCTTTTCCGAAATGATGACGGTGACCGGCTCGTCAAGCACTTTGACCTCGACCGAGGCACGTTTATCCTGCTCGATCAGGGTGCGGCGCGCATCTGCGTGAGTCTTTTCGTCAGCCTCGATTTCCCGAATCAGAAGCCGCTTCATGGAACTCGCGTTGGCCAGGAGATCCTGAAGCTTCTCCCGGTCTTCGCGTAACTCGCCGAGTTCCCGCTCAATCTTGATGCCTTCGAGGCGCGCCAACTGGCGCAGGCGGATCTCAAGGATGTCTTCCGCCTGACGATCGGAGAGCTCGAACGCACTCATCAATGCCGGCTTGGGTTCGTCGGACTCGCGGATGATCTTGATCACGCGGTCGATGTTGAGCAGCACCAGCAAACGACCTTCAAGCACGTGAATGCGCTCTTCCACACGCGTCAGCCGATAACGCGTACGGCGTGTCACCGAGGTGCGTCGGAATTCCACCCATTCACGCACAATCTGCGCGATGTCCTTTTGCTGCGGCCTCCCATCGCTGCCGATCATCACCAGATTGATCGAACAGGTGGTCTCAAGGCTGGTATGGGAGAGCAGCAGGTTGGCGAACTCGGTCTGGTCGACGGTTCTCGATTTGGGCTCGAATACCAGGCGCACGGCGGCATCCTTACCCGACTCGTCACGCTCCTTGTCGAGGACAGACAAAACCAGTTGCTTGGATTGCAGCTGCTCGGCACTCAGTGACTTCTTCCCCAGACGCACCTTGGGATTGGTCAGCTCCTCGATCTCTTCGCGCACCTGACGCGCCGAGACCCCGGGCGGCAGCTCGGTAACCACCAGCTGCCACTGGCCACGGGCCAGCTCCTCGATCTTCCAGCGCGCGCGCACCTTGAGCGTGCCGCGCCCGCTGGTGTAGGTCTCGGCGATCTCCTGGGGTGTCGAGATGATCTGGCCCCCTCCCGGGAAGTCGGGGCCCTTGATGTGTTCTAGTACCTGCGCCACGCTTGCGCGGCCGTCTGCACGCAGAACCGCGATGGCGGCGCGCGCCACCTCGGACAGATTGTGTGAAGGAATCTCGGTAGCAAGGCCGACAGCGATGCCGGAGGCACCGTTTAACAGGACAAACGGCAGGCGCGCTGGCAACAGACGCGGCTCGCTATTGGCGCCGTCGTAGTTCGGAATGAAATCGACCGTACCTTCGCCGAGTTCATCGAGCAGCAGTCTGGAAATGGGTGCCAGGCGCGCCTCGGTATAGCGCATCGCCGCAGCGCTGTCGCCATCCCGGGAGCCAAAGTTTCCCTGGCCATCGATCAGTGGATAGCGCATCGAGAATTGTTGCGCCAGCCGCACCAGAGCATCGTAGGCAGACTGGTCGCCATGCGGGTGGAACTTGCCGAGCACGTCTCCGACTACGCGCGCCGACTTGACGGGCTTGGCGCCGGATGGCGCATTGAAGTCGAGGCCCATCTCGTGCATCGAGTAGAGGATGCGCCGCTGCACCGGCTTTTGACCATCGCAGACATCGGGCAGTGCGCGTCCCTTGACTACCGATATCGCGTAGTCGAGATAGGCGCGCTCGGCAAAATCGCCGAGGGTCACCGAATCAGCTGGAAACAATGTTGCTTGATCTGTCATCTTGTAGTCTCTTGGGCGAGGGTGCCGTGCTCGACTGGCCTCAGATATCGACCTCGACCTCGTTACCGTGCTCTTCAAGCCAGGCCCGCCGCGCTGCGGCCTCGCCCTTTCCCATGAGCATCGTCATGCGTGCCACCGTGGCAGCATGGTCGAGTGCGCCAAGCTCCACCGGACACAGACGTCGCGTATCAGGATTCATGGTCGTCTCCCAGAGCTGCTCGGGATTCATCTCGCCTAAACCCTTGAAGCGACTGATGACCCACGAGCCCTCGCGCAAACCCTCCTTGCGCAGACGGTCCTCGATGGCCGCCAGCTCGCCCTCGTCGAGGGCATAGAACTTCTGGGCGGGTTTCTTGCCGCGCGCCGGGGCGTCGATCCGGAACAACGGCGGTCGCGCCACGTGAATGTGACCGCGCATGATGAGCTTGGGAAAATGCTTGAAGAACAGCGTCAGCAGCAACACCTGGATGTGCGATCCGTCCACGTCGGCATCGGAGAGGATGCAGATCTTCCCGTAGCGCAGGCCCGAGAGATCCGGATCGTCCTGCACCCCATGGGGATCAACGCCAATGGCCACCGCGATATCGTGGATTTCGTTGTTGGCAAACAGGCGATCCCGTTCTGACTCCCAGGAGTTGAGTACCTTGCCGCGCAAGGGCAGAATCGCCTGGAATTCCTTGTCGCGGCCGGCCTTGGCGGAGCCGCCAGCCGAGTCTCCCTCGACCAGGAAAATCTCGTTGCGCAGAGTATCCTCGGACTCGCAATCGGTCAGCTTGCCGGGCAATACCGCAACCGCCGAGCCTTTTTTCTTTTCCACCTTCTGCGCCGATTTCAGACGCGCCTGGGCCTGGCTGATTACCAGTTCGGCTAGTTTCTTGCCCTCCTCGACGTGTTCGTTCAGCCACAGCTCCAGGGAGGGTCGGCAACAGCCGGCGACCAGGCGAACGGCATCGCGCGAATTCAGGCGCTCCTTGATCTGTCCCTGAAACTGCGGGTCGAGAACCTTGGCCGACAGCACAAATGAGGCACGCGCAAAAACGTCCTCCGGCAGGAGCTTGACTCCCTTGGGCAGCAGGGCGTGCAGATCTACAAAACTCTTAACCGCACCGAACAGGCCTTCACGCAGTCCAGACTCGTGGGTCCCACCGGCGGACGTCGGAATCAGATTCACGAACGATTCACGCACCACATTGCCAGCGTCGCTCCACACCACAACCCAGGCGGCTCCCTCTCCCTCAGCATAGTTGTCGGCACCGGTCGAATACTGTTCACCCTCCTGCAGGGCTATCAGGGTATTCTCGTCCCCCCTACCCTCATGCAGGGCCTCGAGCAGATAGCCGCGCAGACCCGCTTCGTATTGCCACTGGCGGGTCTCACCGGTCTTCTCGATGGTCAGCGTCACTTTCACGCCAGGCAGCAACACGGCCTTGCTGCGCAAGAGTCTTTCGAGTTCGGGTATAGGGACCTGCTGACTGTCGAAGTACTTTGGATTTGGCCAAACCCGTACCGCAGTGCCGCTGCGTCGCTCGCCGCGCGGCAGCGCTGCGGACTTGAGCGACTCGACAACCTCGCCTTCGGCAAATCGCATCGTGTGCCGGGCCGAGTCCCGCCACACCGTCACATCGAGGCGCTGCGCGAGCGCGTTGGTCACTGACACGCCCACGCCGTGCAGACCGCCCGAGAAGTTGTAGGCGCCGCCGGCACCCTTGTCGAACTTGCCGCCCGAATGCAGTCGGGTGAACACGATCTCGACAACCGGTACTCCTTCGTCGGGGTGCAATCCGACCGGAATGCCACGCCCATCATCGGTAACCGAGACGCTCGCGTCGCTGTGCAGCACGACATCGATGTGACCGGCCGCCCCGCTTAACGCTTCATCAGAGGCGTTGTCAATGACTTCCTGGATGATGTGCAGCGGGCTGTCAGTGCGCGTATACATCCCCGGCCGCTGTTTGACCGGCTCGAGCCCCTTGAGGACCCGGATCGAGGCTTCGGTATATTCGGAGCTGTTGGTTTTCTTACCGGTGGCCATGCCAAGCTGTCGTTGAAAGATATGCAGACCAAACGCTGTGGAAATCTCATGCCACTGCGTACTTATCCCCAGATGCTGTGGAAAAAGCGTCTGCCAAAACGCGTAGACCCACTTCCCATGCGGTTCCCGTCGACACGCCCAAAAAACGGGCAACCAGCGTTGTGCGGCGCAATCAAATGCGGATGGGCGCCATTTTACCCTGTCGCGCGAGTCCATCCGCGCACGCAGGTTCTAATTGCGCCCTTCCAGGTCTTCCCAGCGGGTCAATGCCTGCACCATTTCCTGCTCAAGCGAGGCGCTGCGCACCTCCAGGCGCTTTAGTTCATCACGTCGGGCGATTTCATAGATCCCTGGATCAGCGAGGGCAGCTACCAGAGACTTCTGTTCGGCCTCCAGCGCCTCGATCGTGCGCGGCAGGGCCTCCAGTTCGCGTTGTTCCTTGTAACTGAGCTTACCGCGGTTTTTCGAGGCCTTGGGCGGCGTGCTCGTCCCCCCCCCTCTGGCAGGCTCAGGAAGCGCCGCGTCGGCATCCGGGGCCCTCGCGACGCTGCGTTGCCAGTCGGAGTACCCTCCCACATGCTCGCGCCACGTGCCATCGCCAGTAGTCACAATGCATTGCGTAATGACCGAATCGAGAAAGGCGCGGTCATGACTGACCAGAAAGACCGTCCCCTCGTACTCGATCAACAGGTCTTCGAGCAGCTCCAGAGTATCGATGTCCAGATCATTGGTCGGCTCGTCGAGCACGAGCACATTGGCAGGACGAGCGAACAGCCGCGCCAACAAGAGCCGGTTACGCTCGCCACCGGAGAGGCTTTTGACGGGTGACCTCGCGCGCTCGGGCGCGAACAGGAAATCGCCCAGATAGCTCATGACGTGTTTGCGCTGACCTGCGATCTCGACCCAGTCCGAACCCGGACTGATGGAGTCGAGCACGCTTCGCTCCGGATCCAGCTGGGAGCGCATCTGGTCAAAGTAGGCCACCTGCAGATTGGTGCCGCGCCGTACCGTTCCGCTATCGGGTTCGAGCTCACCAAGGATCAGTTTGAGCAGAGTGGTCTTGCCCGAGCCATTGGGTCCGATGAGACCGATCTTGTCACCGCGCATCAGGGTCGCACTAAAGGAACGCACGATCGTTCGCGCGCCAAAGGACTTTTCCACGTCGACCAGTTCGGCGACGAGCTTGCCAGAACGGTCCCCCGCATCGACCGTCAGGCGTGCCCGGCCACCCTGGTCACGCCGCACGGCGCGCTCTCGGCGCAGCGCCTCAAGGCGCCGCACGCGCCCTTCATTGCGAGTGCGGCGCGCCTCCACGCCCTTGCGAATCCAAGCCTCCTCCTGCGCGAGCAGCTTGTCGAACTTGGCAGACTCGACGCGCTCGTTGGCCAGTTCCTCTACTTTGCGTGCCTGGTAGGCCGCGAAGCTACCAGGATAACTTCGCAAGACGCCGCGATCGAGTTCGATAATGCGAGTCGCGACAGCATCGAGGAAGGCCCGATCATGGGTGACAAATAAAAGCGCCCGACGCTCGCCAATCAGGAAGCGCTCGAGCCAGCGAATCGAATCGATGTCGAGGTGATTGGTTGGTTCGTCGAGCAACAGCAGATCCGGTTCCCCCACCAGCATGCGCGCCAGCGCGACACGCTTTTGCTGCCCACCCGACAGAGTGGCAATCGGCTGGTGCGCGTCGAGCTGGAGCCGATCCAGCGTCGTCTCGATGCGGGTCATCAGCGTCCAGCCACCCGCGGCTTCGAGGGCCGCCTGGGCGTGCGCGAGGGCATCAAGCGCATCCTCGGCGCCGCTAGCCACGGCGCCGGCGGCGTGCTCGTATTCGATGAGTGCCTGGGCGCCGTCAGCGAGCCCGGAGGCGACCGCATCAAAGACGGTCGCGGCAGTCCCGAAGGAAGGTTCTTGGTCAAGCAGAGCCCACTTCAGGCCGCTCTGGCGCACGACCCGCCCATCGTCAGGGGACGCGCCGCCGGCAATGATCCGCAGCATCGACGATTTGCCGGTGCCGTTGCGCCCGATCAGGCCAATGCGCTCGCCCACTTCGACGGCGAGTGCGACATGGGCGAGCAAGGGTACATGCCCGAAGGCAAGCGATACATCGTCTAGCGTGAGGATTGCCATGAATTTCTGAACTGCAGCGCAAAGCCGCGGACGTAAAAGGAAAGCCCGGTCCGAGCTTAGGGCGTATAGCCTGGGATGGCCGTTTCGTCGACCTCGTCGATCTGCTCGGGGTCGAGATACTTCTGGGCGTACGTAAGATACACCTTCTGCCTGACGAATACATCGAACAGGTCCGGATCAATGTGCCCGCCAAGCTTCATCTTGCCCAGGATCTGCAGTGATTCCGTGAGCGTCTTGCCGGGCTTATAGGGCCGATCCTTGGCGGTCAACGCTTCGAAAATGTCGGCGATCCCCATCGTGCGCGCCTGCACCGACATCTGCTCGCGTGTAAGTCCTTTGGGATAACCCTTGCCATCCATGCGCTCGTGGTGTCCGCCGGCATACTCGGGCACGTTGGTCAGATGCGGCGGCCACGGTAACGCCTCGAGCATGCGGATCGTGGAGACGATGTGATTGTTGATGATGGTGCGCTCGTCATCGGTGAGCGTGCCGTAGGGAATCGTCAGATTGCGCACCTCGTCGTCCGTGAAGAGGGGTTGCGCGACCCCTGAGGCGTCCAGGTAGCTGCGTGCGGCGAGGCTGCGTACCCGATCTGCGTCTGACTGCGCCATGCGCTCGCCACCCAAGTTCACACGACGCACGAACTCGACATCATCCTGCAGCGCTGCGAGTTCGCGCGCCAGTTCCGCTTCGACGGCCTGCCCGGACTGCCCCGCTGCGCGTCGCTCCTGCGCCCGGCCCCTTGCATCGGCAGCGAGAATGGCGAAACGCGCCTCGATCAGGGCGATCCGGTCAAAGATCGTCTGCAGTTTGGTGGCCTTGTCGACCACGTGCACGGGCGTCGTTATCTTGCCGCAGTCATGCAGCAGGCCCGCCATGTGCAGCTCCTCGACATCGCGAGCACTCATCGTAAAATCGGCCAGAGCCCCGGCAGTGGTTGCGCAAGCGGCCTCGGCGATCATCATGGTCAGTTCAGGGACCCGCTTGCAATGCCCTCCCGTGTAAGGCGACTTCTCGTCGATCGCCTCGTTGATGAGGTTAACGAAGCCCTTGAACAGCGCCTCAAGGCGCTCGACGAGGAGCTTGTTTTCGAGTGCGATCGCCGCCTGCGAAGCGAGTGCCTCGATGAAGCGCTGGTCGAGATCGGAAAACGGCACCACGTGTCCGTCGGTATCGCGCGCATTGATGAGTTGCAAAACACCGATCAGCTGGTCGTCGTGCGCGGTCATCGGTACGGTCAAGAAGGATGTCGAACGGTAGTTGTGAGCCTCATCAAAGCGTTTGGCTCCCACGAAATCGAAGCCCTCGGCAGTGTAGGCGTCAGCGATCAGGACGCTTTTGCGGGTCAAGGCGGCGTAGGCCACCACCGAGCGCACGACCGGATTGCCCGCCTCGTCGAACAAGGGAATCGGTGGAAAACTGGCGGGATTACCCGAGGTACCGCCGAAATGCAGTCCGAGCGACTCCGTCATCACGAGATCAAAGCTGAGAGTGCGTCCGTCTCCGGTGGCACGGTACAGGGTACCGCCATCGGCACGGGTGGCGTGCCGTGCCGAATTAAGAATCAGCTCGAACAGGCGATTGAGATTGCGCTCCCCGGCCAGGGCGCGGGCAATTTCGGTGAGCTGGTCTAAGCGCGAAAGCCCGTCATCGGCGACTGCGTCTGGCATCGGTGATCCCCGTTTAGCCGCACGATTTTGACACAAATCGGCCGCATGCCGTGGCGATATTGCGCACCCGCGCCGGGCCGGTCACGTGGCCAGTGCCCCGTTCCGAAACCGCGCAGCTAGCTGATGGTGTCAAGGAATTCGACTTCGCCACTCTCGAGCGAATATTCCGCACCCACGACCACGAGGCTGCCTTCGGCGATCATGCGCTCGAGCAGTTCCGACCCGTGCCGCAAGTGACTCACCGAGGCGCGGATGTTGGCACGCACCGCCTGCTTGACGAGCGCATCCAGATCGTTGCGCAATTCGGTCGCAAGCAGGCCTTCGACTGAGGGGCGCACTCGATCGACAATGGCCTGCAGATTGCGCGACTGGTGGCCCGTCGCCACCTGCAGTTGCTCGATCGTCGCCGTTATCGCACCGCAGTTGGAATGTCCCAGCACCACCACCAGGGGAGTGCCAAAGCGCGCGGCGGCAAACTCGACGCTGCCCACCTGGGAAGGTGCGACGATGTTACCCGCGACCCGAATGACGAACAGATCACCCAGGCCCTGGTCGAAGACAATCTCAGCCGGAACCCGTGAGTCCGAACAGCCAAGAATGATCGCAAAGGGCTCCTGGCCGGCGGCGACCTCGAGGCGTCGCGTGTGACTCACGAAGGCATCCGATTCGCGAAGGTTGGCGGCAAAGCGCGCACTGCCTTCCCGGAGTCGATCAAGCCCTTCACGCGCAGAGATCATTGCGTCAGCCTATTGGGTTGTTGTAATCGGCACAGCGCCAGCGTCCCGGACGCGGCGAGGAGCCTGGCGCCGACATTTTATCCAGTTTTGGCTGGACGTCCCCGATTCGTCCGTCCGCCGGACGGACGCGACTGCGGCACCGTGGAGCGACCAGGCGCGCGCAGTGCCTAGACCAATCCGGTCAGAATCGCTTGCGGCCGCCCGACCGACGCGACACCCCGGCGGCCGCCTGGAGCAAAGCGCTAAGCCGAGGTCGTGACGCTATTGCCAAGAGAAGTGAGCGTGGGCGCACTGCTCTGCAATTGCTGGAGTAGCGTAGTCAGAAAATTCTCAAGTGTTGCCGAACTGGTAGCAGCGCTCGTCCCGGTGCTCACAGCCGCTGTCGAACTTGCGCCCCCAAGCGCGCTGACAAGATTCTTGAAATCCGCCTGCAGCTTGGCGATCGGTGCGCTGCTTGAGCCATTGCCGGAGCTCACGCTGCTAGCCAGGGTCTGCAGTGCCGTCTCAAGGCTGCTGTACGGAGAAGACGTCGAGTTGGCGCTGGTGGAATTGGATTGCGAGCTGCTGCCATTCTGGACGCTGCGCACCGCCTGAAACAGGTCATGGATGAACTGGTGGAGTGCCTGCGCAACCGCGGCGTCGGGCGTGGTGCCTGAGCTCGTGCCTGAAGATGTAGCAGCACCAGCCGTCGTGCCGCTGCCGGAACCGGGCGTCAGACCGAGCTGGCTTAAGGTCTGCAGGACGTCCTTGATGAGACCACCAGCGCCGCCCGGAGCCGTGCTTGCTCCGGCCTGCCCGGCCGCCGTCACCGAGTCGCTGGTGCTGACCGTGCCACTATTCAAGGTCGCAGCGCCCTGCAGACTGCCAAGCAGGGTCGATAAAATGCCTGAGCCACTTACGCTACCAATATCCATAATCACTCCGTTGAGTCTGTATTCGGTGATAAGCCCCGCCGACGATACAGTCAAGCGGAGCACGCTCCATCGAGCAGAGTAGTAACCCTCCCGGTGGCCCGGTCACAGCACTTCTGAGGACCGTTCACTCGATCTAACGACGCTCGGAATGACTTATGAAGTCATCTTTACAAACCGTGATATTTGACTCGATGCAGCGCACATTCTTAGGCCAGAATCGACAAGTACGATCCGGCCGCTGTGCGATGCGGCGAGTTAGCCTCGCGGCTCCCCGCGAAGCGGCATGCGAAGGTCTAGCCGCGCGCCGCCTT
The DNA here is from genome assembly GCA_903970145.1 of Mycobacteriaceae bacterium. Taxonomy (GTDB): domain Bacteria; phylum Pseudomonadota; class Gammaproteobacteria; order Burkholderiales; family Burkholderiaceae_D; genus CAJCHO01. The sequence goes on from CAJCHO010000080.1 coordinate 13,479, forward strand.
TTTTTCCTTTTTGGCGGCTTTTTTCTCCTTCGGAGTCTTGGTGGGCTGTTTCTTCTCGGCCTTCTTGCTGTCGTGCGACTTGGTCATGCTGGTCTCCGTTGGTTCGCGATGGAATTTGAGGCTGGCAGTGCGGCCAGATCCCGACATCCATCTCCAGCATACCCTCTATCGGCGGTCCAGCGCCATCCCGGGATGGCTCGGAGCCTGGCATCGGTCACCGAGGACGAGGAGGAGAAGCGCGCCGAAAGTCTCTTCACTCGGGAACCAAGGCCGCCTGTGAGCAAGATGGTGCATCGAGTCCCTGCAAGAGCCTCTATAATTGCGCCCCAGAGGCCCTGACGCTGATCCCACCTCTCCGTAGTTCAATGGATAGAACGCGTGCCTCCTAAGCGCGAGATACAGGTTCGATTCCTGTCGGAGGGACCATCGCCGTGACCAGTCGACACGCCTGACGACCGGATTTGCGGCATGGAGCGCACGGCGCACCAGGGATTGATGCGGAACATCGAGGCGACGGCTCTTTCCGGCAAGATCTGCGCGGCGCCCAGCAGTCAACACTCCAAAGGCTTCAATGGTCTCGGGGACGACTCTGCAGATTCCTATTTTTTTCTTTCGTCGAGGCGTTCGCCATCTTGCGCATCCATCGTCTGGTCGTAGACCACAAGGGTGAGACTGTTCAAGTATCCAAAGCGCCCCGTGTATGTTTTTACATTTGCAAGCAATTTTCGGTTCGAGTGATGCTCGGTATACTTCCCAATAAATCCACGATTGAGCCAAGTGCTAGCGTCGGATAAGTGAGTAACCGGCTCTGTGAAAATCACGCGCCGCACGACGACAGGTTCCGACAGCCCTAGTGCCTGGCGTCCTCGACACACCACTGCCGCCCCGGTCCTGTTCATTATCTTGTAGCGCATTCGATGCCGATTCACCGAAAAACGAGTCCCGAATTCTCCACCGGAGTTTCCCATTAAGATTGCGGCCCTGATCGTCGCTCACAAGCAACCCGAACTCGTCGAGCGGCTCGTCGAGCGACTCTCTACACCGCTTTGGAACGTGTACCTGCACATCGATGGGAAGTCCGATGCCAGCCTCTTTTCCCGGGTCCATGGAAGGGTGCGCGAGGCCAAGGTTCGCGAGAAGGTGTATTGGGGCGGCTTCAGCCAGGTTGCGGCGAATCTTTCCATTTTGACAACAGCCTATTCCGATCCCGAGAACACTCATTTCTTTCTGATGTCCGGGCAATGCTTCCCAATAAGGTGTGACGAAGAGATTGCCGAGCTGTTGAACCGATCCGCCGGAGCCGGCAGTTTCATGACCCTAAAGCCCATGCCACTGCTTGACAAGCCACTCTGGCGGCTTCGACGCTTTCACTTCTACGACATTGGCCGACCGCGCCTGGCCCGTGGACTCAACGCGCTTGCAAAGTTTCTGCCGCGCAGAAATCTCAAGCATCTATTGCGCGGAATGGAACCTTGCGGCGGCTCGAGCTGGTGGTTACTCAATCGGGAGGCCGCGCAAAGACTGCTCGAGTTCATCGCGCAGAATCCGTGGTATTCGCAGGCGTTTTCCCACGCGAACGTTCCTGACGAACTCTTTTTCCAGACTCTCGTTCGCCATCTCGGCATATCGTTGGCGGGTGATTCGCCCACTGCCACGCGCTGGAGCGGCAAGCCTCATCCGGAAACGATCGACAGCCGCTTGCTCGCGGAGATGAGACAGGGTTGGCATCTGGCAGCGCGTAAGTTCGATTCGGTCCGGATGATGGACGAATGTGACGCTGCGCAGAAAGCTGTGAGGACGAGTTGACCGGCACCGGGGCCGCCCGGTCCTGGTCGAGCACCCGGAGATTCCACGTAATTCCCTGGGCCCGAACTGACGGCTTGGCTGGGCGCGCGCCACCGCTACTCGTCGCACGACGGGATGGCAACGCCGTGGTCACCTACGAACATCACGTTTTCGGTCGGGGCATAGGGTCGGTGTGTGCGCGCCCGCTCGAGTTGCGCCGCGTAACTTGCCCGCAGGACCGCGCGCTCCGCCGTCCAATACTCGTGATCGCTCGAGAGCGTAAATCGCATCTTTGGCGCATGCGCTCCCACGTCGCCGCGCGGCATCGGCAAGCCCTGAAGCAATGTGAAGAGCGGACTGCCGACGGCGTCGGGGAATTCCGCTACCGGTAGGAGCCATTGGGTGTATTCGCCTTTGTCCACTCGATCGGGCAGCTTGAACCAGAATTGCCGAACCTGTTCGGTGCCGTTGCGCACGACTGACAGGGCCACATGAAGAGCAATGATGTCCTCGGGCCGATATCCAGTGGAGAAGTCGAAAACCGGCTGGTCGTGGGTTGTCGAGTCCCAGAGGAAGCTCGCCGCACCCGCATCGCCTGCCACTTGATCGTGGCAGTGAGTAGTCGACGACCCAACCAAGCGAGGTTTCGGATAGTCGGACGGCGCGGACGGTGCGCGCCATTCGCGGATCTCCTGGTAGACCCTAGGTTCCGGACTTCGCGCGGGCACATCAGCCGCGGGAGCATTGCGCGCGGCCTCGAACAGCTTGCGAAAGGCCTCCAAATGGCTGTCTTCCGGCATGTCCGTCACGTCCGCTCGGAGTCGATCGAAAATACGCCGTTCGATCGGGCAGGCAGACCTGGGCACGAACACGCAAGGCTGTCGGATCGAAGGCGTAGTTCCAGGCGAGATTGTGTCCGGTAGACATGCATGCCATCTGCGGCAGGAATACCAAATGGATGGCGGCTACGCGCCAATGCGACCGCAGTCGTGCGCATGGCAGCCGGTGAGCCAAACGCGCGAACGCGCTTGGAGTTCACAGGATTCGCGCCCCGGACACCTTTGAGCAGTATCAGGACTGGCCGGGACACCCCTAGAAGCGATAGGTAAGCAGCACGTGCAGGCGTGTACGAACATCCACCGGATTCAGGGTATTGCGCTGAAGCACCTGGGCGACATCAATCAGGCTGGTGAACTTCTCGTAGTTCCAGCGCAGACCGGCACCAACGCTCAGCAGATTCTCGGAGGGCTCGGCGGAGTGCGAATGGATGTCGCCGCCATCGACAAACAGCACGGGTCTGAGCTGGGGATCGAACATCGCCGGGGCTCTCGCCTCAAGATTCCACGACACGCCCGAATCGCCTGATACTTCCCGATCGAGAAATCCGCGCACGGAATCAAGGCCACCAAGGCCGAATTGCTCGCCCGCGATGAGCGCGTGGGTCGAATATTGTCCGCGCATGCGCGCCGAATAGTCCCAGCCGGCATCGGTGTACTCGAGATCTGCCCCGAATCGCCAAGCGCACCAGTTCTGGACACCCGCATTGGCAGCATAGTTTGAAAGCGAATCGGCGGGGCCTCCGCCGGCGTTGAAGACATAGGCCAGATTGCCACCGTAGCCCCCCCAGATCTGATCCTGGCGCAAGCTATAGGCCAGCGAGACCGGTCGTGCACCCACATCCGGCTGGATCGGTGTTCCCAGAAAAGTCGTGGTGTTCTCGTAGAGGTGCTCGTCGATCGACAGGCTCGCCGTCTGTTGCGCAGTGCCGAGTCGTGGCAGGGAATCGGTGATGCGGATCCCGTAGAAGTCGCCCTTGCCGGTTACGTCGAAGAATCCCCCGCCCTGCTGAACCCGGCCGGAATCGACGTCCGAGTGGGTGTAATAGATCGACACGCTCAGACCCGTACCGTAGACAGGGATCTGGTAAAACGCCCCAAACAGATCTACCGAAGCAGGGTTTTGCGGATCGGTCGTATAGGAGAGCGTCCCCACCTGGTCGCTATCGAACAGATTCGCATCCTGCACGCCAAAAGTGGCCCGATAGAGATTGTCCGCGCCGCGCGTGGGTGCGAGCGAGCGATTGCTCAAATAGTCTATGAAGTAACTGACCGGGTCGCTGTCCTTGACCTTGACGTCTGCGTCCACCGTCTCGGGTTGGGTACCTTCCCGGAAGGTAACGCTGGCCTGCTTGGACGGGTTCACGTTTGCAGCTGACAGATCGCGTCCGATACGGATCATGTCAGGGGTCTCACCGACGATGAGATCGGGCAGACTGCGCTTGATGTTGTCAGTCGAGAAGTGCTCGTTGCCGGTAACCGTGATCACGCCCACCGTGAAACGGATGATCTGCAGCACCACCACACCCTGTTCGGGCCGCTGCGCGGGCACCAGTACCCGGTAGAAAACATAGCCGCGGTCGTGAAGATTCTTCTCGAGCGCGTGGGCGGCGTCGTCGATCTGCGCGAGGCTGCGCTTGTCGCCGACAAAGGGCGCAAGCAGGGCATTGAGCTCCGTCTCGGACATGCGCGCATCGCCCTGGACCCGATAGCGGGTGACATCAAGACGCGGCCCGGAAGGAATCACTGAGGCCTGCTGGGCCGAGACGCTGGCGCAGGTAAATGCGCCGCAGATCGCGAGATAGATCGATAGCCGCTTGGCAGTGGTCATACTTGGACTGGTCATCGTTATTATTTGATCTCGCAAACTTCCTGGCCCGGGCTACCCAGGGTCGCGCCGAACAGTTGCAGCACCTGCGAATCATTGAGGTTGAAATCCTCGGGTGCGGGGAAAGGGTCGTTGAGCAGGAAGGCCGGAATCGGTTCGAGGCGCTGCGGGATACCATCGCCTGCCACCACGGCGCCCTCACCAGGCCCCAGATCCAGATGGCCACCGCCGGCATCGAGGAATACGTAGCCGTCGCGTACCAGCGTGTACAGGCCGTCGGCGCCGTCGTATGCGTTGCCGGTAAACTGGGCAACCCAGTCGACATCGACCGTATCAGGCCGGGGCGACGCAAAGTTATTCATGAAAGCGGGCACGGCAGCCAGCAGGTGGGCCTGGCCATCGGCGCCGGTGGTCCCTGCCTGGTCTAGCGGAACATCGACAGTCTGGCCACCACTGGACATGAAGATCTGTCCATCCCAGGTATGCACGAACAGTCCCTGTCGGCAATCGGGTCCGGGATCCTTTTCCGGTTTGGGAGGCGGGGCGTTCTTGCCCGACTTCTTAGGCGGCGGGCTCTTGTCGGGTGCAGGCGGCGCGGGACACAGTTCGCTGGCCGGTGCGCTCACCGCGGCGCACGAGCCTTCGCAACTCATGTCCAGACCGGTACCGCGGATGCCAATGGTCGCTGATGCCGTGCGCACGCTTACCGCGTCAGGCCGGGTCTTGGCGATCAATCCCGTGAAGGCGCGTAATCCGCCCTTGAGCAGACGCAGTGCGATGTTATCGGACTCCTCGGAGTGGCCGTACTTGAATTCCTCGACCCGAAACACCGTCTGCGCTTCGAGCGAAATGCGTGTCTGGTCACGAAACCCAAGGACCAGATTCGAGCTCGCCCCGGTCGAAAGCAGGTCTCCGACCAGCACCGGCGTTCCAACCAGCACGCTCCTGCTGGCTTGGCCGCCGCGCGCAATGGATGCCTCGCCGCTTAGCCGTACCACGCGCGCGATGACGGTATCAGCCGCCGGGATCGGGGCGCGTTGTCCGAGCGGTGGGCGACTGTCGAGTTGCTCCTCCCGACAGTCGGCCGCGCACAGGCGCGCATCGAACTTGGTTCCGCGAATGCCGATCGTGGCCGACGGGGTCGTTACCCGAAACGCATCTGGATTGCGCTTGCCGATCAGTCCGGTAATGGCGCGCAGGCCACCTTTGACCAGATGCAGCAATGCGCTCTCCGTGCCCTGATCATGCGCGAACTGCTCGACCGCAAACGAGGTACTGGGGCGCAAGGTGATCTTGGTACCATCGGTCAGACTCAGCACCGCGTAGCCCTTCTCGGTGGTGCTGATCATGTCACCCTCGAAGAGCGCGTCTCCCTTCGTGACAAAGCGCGGATCAAGGCTCTTTTGCTGGACGGTCGTCATTCCCTGCGCGAATTCGATCGATCCGACCCGCTGCTGGGCCCATGCCATCTGCGCGACGCAAATCAACGCCACGGCAGCGCTGCTGCGCCAGATACCTGCCCCCATTACCACTCCCCTTGTTACTCGCACGTCACTCGCATTGCGGCAGGCGCTGTGATGGATCCAGCAAGATGTCCCCGGTCCCGTCCGCGTCAAGCAGGCCATACAGGTCTTGCAGATAATCTAGCAACGAAGTCAGATCCCCCATTGACGGATCATCGAGCCCGGTGGGGTTGGCGCTAGTCGCCGTGGCGGGCGCACTAGTCAGGTTGAATACACCCACCAGGCCCTCGGCACAGCCCACGCACACGCCGAGAAGCACGATGTTGTTACCAGTCGGGGAAACAGCCGAGACGGTCGCGCCGCCCGCATTCGGGGTGAATACCAGGTCCCCGGAGGCGTACATGTCGAGGGTACCCGGCGCCGGCACCCCGGTTGCCGAGATCGTCGCGGCGGCACCTCCGGTTGTTCCGCCAGTGACGTTTACGCTGCCATTGGTCGCGCCGATCTCGATATTGCCTGCTGTGATGGTTGCCGTGGCAGTGGCGGCGCCACCGGCCTGCACCGTGATCGCCCCGTTGGTGATCAGATCCAGGTAAGGCGGATCGATCGCTGCGAGGCCCGCCGAGCCTCCGAGCACCTGGACCGAGCCGTTGATGGCACTCATCGTCGAGTTGCCAACCGAGGTTATCTTTGCAGCAGCGGCAGCGGTCGAACCACCCTGCACGAGGATGTCTCCGGCAAGCAGAGTCTGCACCCCGCCCGAATACAGCAGGCTTTCCCCTTGCGTCGTCGCACCGCCGATCTGGATCGTGCCGGCCAAAGCCGTATACGGCATCGCGATGGTCTGAGCGCCGGTCGCATTGACTTGCGCCAACGAACCACTGGCCGCGCTGAAATTCGAGACAGTAAGTGTCGCGGTCCCAGCCCCATTGTTCAGTGTGATGGTTTGGGCACCGCCCGCGTCCATTTCGGCAAGCGCACCTGCAAGAGGCGAGCTTACCGTCACTGCGAGCGTTCCCGCATTGATCGTCTGCGCTGCGCCCGCGGTGACCTCGGCAGCGTTGCTGGCATTGTTGTTGACGGTGATTGCGCCCAGGGCATTGAGCGTCTGATTTCCGCCGCTGGTAATTGCTGCCGATGACAGTGCGCCCGTGCCGCCCTGAACCGATATCGTCGAGGTCTGCTGTTCATACCCGGAGTTCTGATTGCCGATGACCTGGGCTCCTGCCGCATTCGAGACCGCCGCGTAGGCTCCCGGTGTCCCTCCCGTGACGGCAATAGAGACTCCTGCGTCCAGGGTCTGGCCGCTGGCCGCGCTGATGAACGCTGCGGCACCATCGCCGGTCCCGCCCTGCACGACGATCTTCTGGGTGGGGGAGTTTCCATAAGTATCGCCGGCGTAACCGATCGTCTGACTACCGGCGCTCGAGACGATCGACGCGGTCATCCCGCTGCCGCCACCGCCGAGCACCGAGATCGTGCCGCTGCCTTGAACGCTCTGCCCCTGATTTGCCAGAAGACTGGCAGTCCCACCCGTGCCCGCCTGTACCAGGATGTTCTGGGTCGACGCGCTATAGTAATCGGAGGTCGAGCCGACACTTTGTGATCCCCCCGTCGAGGCAGCCTGCGCGTAGGCACCAGCGCCGCTGCCACCGATGACGCTGATATTGCCGGCTGACTGCAGGGTCTGATCGCCGCTCGCGCTGACCAGAGCAAAGCTGCCCGCCCCCGTGCCCCCAAGAATGCTCAAGGATTGCGTGGGTGGATAGTAGTAGCTGTTCTGCTCACCCAGATACTGGTATCCGGCGTTTGCAGAAATTTCTGCAAACGCGTTCTTGCCACTGCCACCTTCGACAAGAACCGCCCCCTGCACGCTATCCATGTACTGGTAGGAGCCGCTCACCGTGGCGCTGGCACCGGTGCCGCTGCCGCCAAGCACCGAATAATTTCCCTGCGTGGAGAACTCCTGGTAGCTGCCCTGGACCAGTACCGACGAGCCGGACGCGCTACCGCCCTGCACAAGTATGCCGCCATTGGCCTGGATATATTGGGAACCCGAGGAGACCAGGCTCACGCTCGCACCGGCGACACCGCTCGAGCCACCCAGAATCTGGAAGGTGTTATCGGCCTGGATGTCCTGGTAGGAACCGTTCATGACGATGCTGCCGCCATTGGCCTGGACCGTAAAGTCGTGGGTCGCATAGCCCTGGAAGCTGCCCAGATTCATGACAATATTCGAGGCACTCGTGCTACCCGACGCAATCGTCACGTCGTTATTCGCGAAAAACTGGCTATAGCCGCTGGCGGTAATGCTGCGCGTTCCAGCTCCAGCCTGAATTACCAGATTGCCATTTGGGTTCACGCCAGAGTCAAAGGCGTCGAGCGTCAAATTGACAACATTGATATCGCCGTTCACGACGATATTTCCGTTGGTAGCCGCCAGCGCGAAATTGCCCGCCGTGGCTGGAGTCACCGCTCCGAGCTCAAGATTGCCGCCCGAACGGGTCAGGCTAAAGCCCGCATAGTTGGGGTCGTTTGCAATTGAAATCGCACCGCTACCACCCGCCCCGGTCGTGATCGACAGATTGGTTAGCGTCGTCCCATTCATGTCGAGAGCAATGGAATTGGCCGCCGTAACACTGAGCGACTGAGTATTGGATACGGTAATGGGAGAGCCCGCCAGCCCGATACTGTCGGCCGCGCTAAGGGTCACGTTGCCCGCCGGAGCGCCACCGCTATTGGTGTCGATCAAGCCCGCCCCGGACTTCACGATACTGCCCAGAGTGGAGCTCAGATTGACGTCGCCGCCTTCAGTTATCAGTGTACCGATGCTGATGTTGCCCGCACTCGAAGTTGCGGAGATCAGGCTGCCTTCAGTATTGACCGAATTGAGATTGATGTTGCCGGCGCTGTCCAGATAAAGTGGCCCGCTGCTGATGACCGAATTGGCATTGAGAACCGCTCCCGGTGCACTGATCTGCAGCTGGCTCGGCGCGGCCAGATTCGAACTCAGATTGATCGTCGAGACCTGAGCGAGTGGCGCTAGCTCAACATATTCGAGCGCGATCTCGGTCGGTGAAGTGAACCCCAGATTGGCGGTATTGCCACCGGTCGTCGAGAAGGTAAAGGTTTGCCCGCTACCGGTCACCGACGAGGCGGCACCGAACTGGTTCCCCATGGCTTGAACAGTCAGCGAGCTGAGCGCTGCCGAACTCGCCACATCG
>CAJCHO010000081.1 GCA_903970145.1 Mycobacteriaceae bacterium
AAGTGATGAAGATGATGGCGGCCTGACGGCCGTCCTTCCCTTCCCCCCAGCGCGAGTCGAGCGCAATTCCCCTAGATCGCAAAAAACCAAGGCTCTACGATCTGTCGCCACGCTCCTCGGGTTCGTTTCCACACAGCCTCGGTCGAGAGCGGTCTTGGACCTCCGAGCAAAGTAACCGTCCGGTGAGCACCGTCTTGACGGCGTCGCGCGAAGTAATTTTGAGCCAGCTGGAGTCGTCGGAGTAAATCTGACCCACCTCAGGCGACCAGTTTTTCCTCAGGCAGTTGCTCGGCGAAGTGCCAGGGTAACAGCACCTCCACCTGGTTGATCGGATAGTCGGCGATCCTCTCAAGCACCCAAGTGAGGTACGCCTCGGGATCGACGCCGTTGAGTTTGGCGGTGCCGAGCAGGCTGTACATCGTGGCAGCTCGATCGCCGCCGGCATCGGAGCCAGCAAACAAATAATTCTTTCGCCCTAGAGCGACGACGCGGATCGCCCGTTCGACGGCGTTGTTGTCGATCTCGACGCGGCCGTCATTGCAGTACAGTGTTAGCGCCGCCCAGCGCGAGAGCGCGTACCGGATTGCGCCCGCCAGATCCGACTTTGCCGAGACGGTCGCAAGTGTCGAGATCAGCCAGGCGTGAAGTTCATCGAGGATCGGCTTCGCATGCAGTTGTAGGCTGGAACTGTTCGCAGCCAATCCACTGCGGTCGGATCTATACTATGCTGACACCAGACGGCGCAATTACAGGCGGAGCCTATGGCGCGACAGCCGGGGGGGTGCTGGGTTTCGGAGTCACCGCACCTAACTGCCCATGATTCGTTATCTCAAGAAGGCGAGTTCGTCCCTCGTTGGGAATATCCTCCTGAGTGAGGTACTGTTTTCAATTCCCCTCAGCGTGCTCGGACTCATCTTGAATTCAAATCAGGGCACGCTGAGTCTGGTTTGGGGAGTGTGGATCATCTCCATCTGTGCTGTGGGTGGTGTGGCGATGGGTGTACTCCTTTGGTTCACAATTGCCAAACCTCTGCTCGATCGACAAAGAGGAGGCAAGCCTCGTGGGAGAGACTAGCTTCCAGGCGGTCTGAACTTCGCCTGTGAGGGAAGCCCTGAATTCGCGCTGCTTCCCTCGGCCTGTGGTCGGATTTGCATGGACGGTGAGAAGGTCAACTGTAAGCGGCCAGCAATCACATGTTGACGCGACGGCTTACCCGGATGGGGTGCAGATATGCGGGAGCAGCTCGTCGATGCGACTTGCCTTGTGAGTCGGGAGCCGCGCGAGGACGTCTTTGAGGTAGGCGTAGGGATCGTGCCCGTTGAGCTTGGCCGACTGGATCAGACCCCACCAAACATCCTCCCATAGGATACATTTCCCGCTGAATCGTATTGGACCGACCCTTCTCCAACTATCCCTTCACCCCCGCTGTACGATAGTCCACCTGCGGTTACGGTTCCTGCCTCCAAGGCGCCCGTGGTAAAAGTTCCGACCGCGCCAACGCCAGCTGCGGCGTTGAATCCGCTTCCATATACCCGGCCACCTCTCACTGCCCATTGAAGCAGAATTCTCACTTAACCGCCTGTCCAGTTTTTAGGCCCCACCTCTAAAGCGATCAGCTGGCCAAAATCAATCCCCGAGGGCAGTTTCGCACTTGTAGATTCGATCACATTCGTGGCGCGCTCAGATCATGGAATCTTGCGTCTACCCTTGGCACCCTTTTTTCCACCTTTGTAGATGGGTTTCGCTTGAGCTGAGCCCCGGCGGTGAAACGGTGCGAAAGGTGCAGAAGCATCACTTTTCAACTTGCACCGGCGGATCAAGTGATATAACATGTTGACATGTTATATCGAAGGTCTAGGTATGAACTTCAACGTCTATCTCGACGACGAGACCGGCCTCGCCTTGAATCGTGCCGCGAAGCAGTCAGGGGCTAGTCGGAACGCTCTCATTCGGCAGGCGCTTGACGAGTGGCTCCAGAGACGTAGCACACCCCGTTGGCCCAGCGATTTCCTGGAATTCACTGGTGCGCCGGATTTGCCGCCGTTCGAAGTGACTCGTCGTGAACTCGCGCCTCTAGCTGACGATCCTTTGGCATGAAATACCTCCTCGACACCTGCGTCGTATCGGACATCGTCAAGGGTCATGAGAGGACGCTCGCTCGAGTGAAGTCCACTGCTCCCAGCCTTATCGCGGTGTCAACGGTCACTCGAATGGAGGTCGACTACGGGCTCGCGCTCAACGCGGTGCGTGCCCGCAAAATCGCCGCCGCACTAGATGCGTTCTTTGCGTCTATCACGACACTGCCTTTCGACGAGATCGACGCAAAGGCTGCGGCACAAATCCGGGCTGCCCTAAAACCCAAGGGCCAACCGATTGGGGCGTACGATGCGTTAATTGCTGGGACAGCTGTCGCGCGCGGGCTTGTCGTTGTCACATCGAATACAGACGAGTTCGAACGAGTTGGCGCGCTGCAAGTCGAGGACTGGCGGACGGACCAAAATGACGACTGAGGTCTGGGTTTTGGTTGGTGGCATCGCGCTACTAGTCGCCCTTGCCTACTTTATGCTGCGCTCCTTCGAGAAGCACACGGAAGGGGATGGCGATTCCGTCGGTGCGTCTGGCCTGGGCGACAAAATCGACCCACCAGGTACTACCGCGCTTGCGAAGTGACATGGCAACTCCTTTCCTGAGGTCACTTGCAGCGCTTGCCGATTCGTAGGATAGAGTGAGCGCACGTATTCCGCGAGAGCTTCGTCCAAGAAAACCCAACGGCGCCCCGCCTTTGCTCCCGGGGACTGTCCCCTAGCGGCCGAAATGATACGATCATTGCGCTGCCAGAAAATCGATTCGTAGATATCCCTGTTATTGGGGAACTTGCTGACACCTACATCGGGAAAGCATATGCGCTTGTTAGCCCGACCGGATATGACCCGCTTACTCACCAGACTGGGACCCTGAATGCGGGCAATGCAAGGGCGGAGGAGGCTATCAACCTCTTGACCTTGGGTGTTGGGGGGGGGAAGTGAAGGTCGCGCAGTCTGCGGTAAGAGCGCTCGCGCCGGTAGTCAGCGCGCTAGATACTACAATAGTTGTTGGCACAAGAGCGGTTGCCAAAACGGCAGGGGATCTAGATAGAGAAGGCGAAGCAGCGGTTCGGTCCGTTTTCAATATTGGCCCAAAGCCTGAGCGCTCGATCAAGATGAATGGTCGAGGCAGGCGACCCGATGGCTTGAATGACGCCTCTGTGAGTGAAGTGAAAAATGCAGCGTACCAAAGCCTGACCCAGCAGCTGCGTGACTACATTGACTTCGCTCAGCAGTCTGGTCGTTCCTTCGATCTCTACACGCGTCCAGATACGGTGCTCTCTGGTCCATTGCAAGATGCAATTCGGAGCGGTAGCGTAATTCACATGACCATCCCTTAATCATGACCAAGAGACATGTAGCCCCGGCACGTGAGACGTTGACAACAGCAGAATTGGAAAGCCTGACGGCGGACGACTTTGCGCGCCTCCAGCTAACCGAGGATGAAATAGCGCGGATGCGCGAGATCAACAAGGTTCGTAAGCAAGAGCGGACGGAGCGATCTGCTAGGCTGCGGGCGGAAGAAGCGCCGATATTGGCAGATTTGAGAGCGCTTGGCCGGAATTTGGATTCGGTTTGGGATTTGGTCAATTCATCGACCAAACACCCGGACGCGATTCCGGTTCTTCTCAAGCACCTACCGCTTCCGTACTCAGATCGGATTCGAGAAGGGATTGCACGCTCCCTGGCATTGGTTGACCCCAGGGTTTCTAAGGCTTGGCCCATGTTGGTCGAGGAATACCGCAACGCGCCTGAGGGCTGGGGAATCATTGCAAAAGGAGAAACCAAGGAATTTCGCCTCGGTGCGAAGGATGGACTGGCCTGCGCGCTGTCAGTTTCTGTCACAGACGAGACATTGGAGGAACTGATCGCTCTCACCAAGGACCGCACGCAAGGGGAAAGCCGCGTCCTTCTACTGACGGCCTTGCGCAAATCGAAGAACCTGCTCGCAAAGCAAGCAATTGAGGAGTTGGCAAGCGATCCTGATCTTAAGGAGGAGATAGCGTCTTGGCGAAGCTGACCGAATGGCTAACACAGGAGTTCCTGGCAGAGCGGGCAGGGCTCTACCACACCTATATTGGGGGGATAGCGCGAGGAGAGCGTAACCTGGCGTCGACAGCGCCCCTCCCATTCGGCCGGCGCGGCTGAACGAGGCGCTGACTAAAGCGCTCTCATTGAGAAGAGTCATGTGAATGTGGCTCTAAGCGGCGATACGCGATACGCCATATGGCATCCCATTTACTTACGAGCCCAGAATTCGCCAAGAACGAGTTTCCCCAGCACTCGGCGTTTCGTGACAGTGACCTCAGGAAAGGAGTTGCCATGTCACTTCGCAAGCGCGGTAGTACCTGGTGGGTCGATTTTGTCGCCCCGTCAGGCGAAAGAGTACGACGCAGCACTGAAACCGGCATCAAGGCGGAGGCGCAGCAGCTCCACGACCAACTGAAGGCGGAGGTCTGGAGGTTGCAATAGGTCGGGGATCGCCCGCGACGCGTCTGGCAAGCAGCAGCACTGCGGTGGCTGAAAGAGCAGTCTCACAAAGCGACGCATGAAGAGGACAAATCGAAATTGCGCTGGCTCGACAAGCATCTCGCCGGACTTGAGCTCACGGCGATCAATCGCATCATGATCGATCGCATTACCCAGGCCAAGCTCGCTGAGGACGTGAGCAACGCTACGGTCAATCGCACCTTGGAGCTGCTCCGTGCTTTCTTGCGCAAGTGCGTCAATGACTGGGAATGGCTCTATCGAGCACCGAAGGTTCGGATGCTCCAGGAGGCGCGGCGACGAATTCGCTTTCTGACCCACGCCGAGGCAGAACGGCTGCTAGCCGAACTCCCGGAGCATCTGGCGGACATGGCGGCATTCTCGCTTGCGACGGGCCTGCGGGCGTCCAATGTCACCGGCCTCTCTTGGTCGCAGGTCGACTTGGTGCAACGCCGTGCGTGGATTCATCCGGATCAGGCCAAGGCGCGTCGCGCGATTCCCGTACCGCTACTATACGCCGAAGCCGTGTTGTTGGTCAGAAAGCAAGTTGGGAATCACGAAGAGCGCATCTTTAGCTATCGTGGTCGGCCGGTCAGTCAGCTCAACACAAAAGCCTGGTATGCCGCCCTAAAGCGAGCGGGGATTTCGGATTTCCGCTGGCATGACTTGCGGCATACCTGGGCCAGCTGGCACGTGCAGAACGGTACCCCTTTGGTGGTCTTGCAGGAGCTGGGGGGCTGGGAGTCAGTCGAGATGGTGCGGCGCGATGCACACCTCGCGGCGGACCATCTGGCGCCCTATGCAGAGCGGCTGAGTGCCTTGCGTGCGGTGCAAAGCGAGGAAGATCTCGCAATTCATGGCACAAATCTGGCACAAAGCTAGAAAGACGAAGGGCCTGCATCGCTGCAAGCCCTTGATGTGTTTGGTTGCGGGGACAGGATTTGAACCTGTGACCTTCGGGTTATGAGCCCGACGAGCTGCCAGACTGCTCCACCCCGCGTCTGTAAGCAAAAGATTATATACCATTCCAGTGTCACTCACAAGGTTCACACCGGTTGGGCGGGGTCAGAGTGACCCCTATGATCGTGACCTAGGCTTGCTACACTTGCGCCATGAATTTCTGCTCAAACTGCGGTCACGGACTCTCGTCACGCGTTCCGGAGGGCGATACCCGCGTTCGCGATTGCTGCGATCGATGCGGCGCGATCCATTACCAGAATCCACGCATGGTTGTCGGCACAGTCCCAGTCTGGGAGGACCAGATTCTGCTGTGTCGCCGGGCGATAGAGCCACGCAGAGGTTATTGGACCCTGCCGGCCGGCTTTCTTGAGATGGGCGAGACCGCACCCGAGGGCGCGGAGCGCGAGACTACCGAGGAAGCAGGCGCGCGCATTACGATTGGCCCCTTGTTCACGATGCTTGACGTGATTCACGTGGGCCAGGTTCACATCTTCTATCGCGCTGAGCTCCTCGACACACGCTTCGATCCTGGGGTGGAAAGCATCGAGGTCGCACTTTTTCGCGAGGCCGACATTCCCTGGTCAGAGATCGCCTTCCCGACTGTGTCGCTGACACTTGAACATTTCTTTGCCGACCGTGCCAAGGCTAGTTTTGGGACGCACCTCGGCGCAATCCGCTGGAAGCGGCCGTCTGGCGCCGAATCCAGCGCAAGCCTCGCGTCACCCAGCCCTTGATCGCATGGCTTGAACCGGGTGAGCCATTTCCGCCCGTCGAGAATGCCTTAACTGAGCCCGCCGGCCTGCTCGCCGCTGGGGGCGACCTCCGCCCGGCACGCTTGATCGACGCCTATCGGCATGGAATTTTCCCCTGGTATTCCGAAGGGCAGCCGATCCTGTGGTGGAGCACCGATCCACGCATGGTGCTATTTACCGATGAGTTGCGAGTCTCGCACTCCCTAAAGAAGCGGCTTTTACAGTTAGGCACTCCCCAATGCTCCATCGAGGTGCGCTGCGATAGCTCGTTTGAGGAAGTCATACGCGCGTGCGCGGCGCCGCGCTCGAATCAGGCCGGCACCTGGATTAGTGAGCCGATGATCGAATCCTATTCACAGTTGCACCAGATGGGGATCGCGCACTCGGTCGAGACCTGGGTCGACGGGGAACTGGCGGGGGGTCTTTACGGTCTTGCCATCGGTCGGATGTTTTTCGGTGAATCGATGTTTGCGCGACGCACCGACGCTTCCAAAATTGCGCTCGCGTGCCTCGTCGAGTTGCTCGTCGGGCGCGGTTTTCCCATGATAGACTGCCAGCAGGAAACAGCGCATCTGGCGTCGCTCGGCGCGCGTCCAATTTCCCGTGGGGTGTTCGTGAAGCGTGTTGGCGAACTGGTCGATGCACCGACAATCCGTGACTGGCCAAAGGTCCTACCCGAGCCCGTTGCAACGCCCGCGCGCGCAAAGGCAGATCGATGAGCCAGCTCAAGGAACTGCCCTTCTCGGCGCTGCAGTTCTACGCCACGGCAACCTATCCCTGCAGTTACCTTCCCCACCGCAACGCGCGCTCGCAGGTGGCAACGCCGAGCCATCTGATTAACGCAGATGTCTACAGTGAACTGGTGCGCACCGGATTTCGGCGCAGCGGACTGTTTACCTATCGACCCTATTGCGACGGCTGCCGCGCCTGTGTTCCGGTGCGTGTGCGCGCCGCTGAGTTCGCGCCCAATCGCAGTCAGAAGCGCGCACGCCAGTTGCACGGAAGTTTGCAGGTAAGGATCTGCGCGCTCGCATTCGACTCCGAACACTACGATCTGTATCTGCGCTATCAGATGGCGCGCCATGCCGGTGGCGGCATGGATCACGATAGTCGCGAGCAATACAGTCAGTTCCTTCTGCAAAGCAAGGTCAATACGCGCCTCGTCGAATTCCGCGAAGCGGAAGGGCCGCAGGTGGGAGCCTTGCGCATGGTCAGCATCATCGATGTTCTCGATGACGGCCTGTCGTCCGTCTATACTTTCTACGAACCGGGTCTGCCGCGCACCAGCTTTGGCACATACAACATCCTCTGGCAGATTCAGCAGTCCTGTGACCTCGGGCTGCCGTACGTGTATCTGGGCTACTGGATCGGACAAAGTCGCAACATGGCCTACAAGGCAAACTTCGAGCCACTCGAAGCGTTGGTCAATGGTCAATGGGGCTCGCTTCAGATGGCCGAATGAGCGGCCACTCTCCGCGTTCCCGCGCGTCGCGCCGCAATTGACCCATGCGTGAGCGCTTGTATCAAATCCTCCGCCCGCTGCTATTTAGTCTCGATGCCGAGCGCGCTCATCGACTGACGTTCGGCGCGCTTGCAGCTTGCCATGCCCTCGGACTGAAGTCGCTGGCGGCGGCTCCCGTGATCAGCGATCCTCGCACGGCCATGGGACTGCGCTTTGAGAACGCCGTCGGACTCGCAGCAGGGCTCGACAAGGACGGCAGCTACATCGATCTGCTCGCGGACCTGGGTTTCGGTTTCATTGAAGTCGGGACCGTCACCCCACGTGCCCAGGCGGGCAATCTGCGGCCGCGCCTGTTTCGCTTGCGCGAGGATAACGCCCTCATCAATCGCATGGGCTTTAACAATGGCGGCCTGGACGCGTTTCTCACCAATGTGCGGCGCGCGCGCTATCGCGGCGTGCTGGGCCTGAATATCGGCAAGAACGCCGATACCCCAATCGAGCGTGCCGAAGATGACTACCTTACCTGCCTGCGTGGGGTCTATCCCTACGCAAGCTACGTGACGGTGAACGTCTCGTCTCCCAATACCAAGGATCTGCGCTCCCTGCAGTCAGAAGGTGCCCTTGGCGCCTTGCTCAGCGCACTTAAAGGCGAGCAGGAGAAACTCACGCAAAAGCATGGTCGACATGTACCGCTCGTGGTCAAGATCGCACCAGATCTATCCAACGATGAAATCACCGCACTCGCGGCCACGCTGATCACCCACCGTATCGAGGGTGTGATTGCCACCAACACGACCGTGGCCCGAGCCGCGCTGCGCTCTGAATTTGCCACTGAGACCGGTGGCTTGTCGGGCGCTCCGCTCTTCGAGCGCTCGAACGCCGTGATCAACGTGCTCGCCTGCGCGCTGGACGGCGCCCTGCCCATCATCGGGGTCGGCGGTATTCAGTCGGCCGCCCAGGCCTGCGCCAAGATGCTCGCCGGAGCAAGCCTGGTGCAGCTCTACACGGGACTCATCTACCGCGGCCCGACACTGATCGATCAATGTGCGCGCGCCATTCGCGGCCACTGCGCAGACACACCGCTCGAAGACTAGCGACCACGCGCGCGCAGTGTCGCCCGATACAGGTCGCGGAAGGTCTTGCCGGAGGGCACCGGAAAATCGCGTGTGTTGGTCCAGCCCGAGAGGCCCGGCAGACGCGAGATCATGTGGCGCCGGCCGCCCATGCGTCGCAAGGTAGATGAGGCCATGCGAGCGGCGATCCGATAGAGGCGCGGACGCACCGAAAAAAAGCGGAATATGCGCAGCGCCGTACGCTCGCGCCATGGACGCAGCCCCTCGGCGAGCTGCTTTTCCCGGAGCTTGCGCAGCATGCCAGGTAGCGGAATTTTCACCGGGCAAACGACCGAACACTCGCCGCACAGGGTCGAAGCCTGCGGAAGATCCAGTGCATTCTCCAGACCGATGAAGTTCGGAGTCAGGACCGAGCCCATCGGACCGGGATAAACCCAACCATAGGCGTGGCCTCCCACCTTCTGGTAGACGGGACAGTGGTTCATGCACGCGCCGCAACGGATACAGCGCAGCATTTCCTGGAAGTCCGTGCCGAGCAACTGGGTCCGACCGGCATCAATCAGCACGAAGTACATGTGGCGCGCGCCATCGCGCTCGGCGCGTCCCTTGATCCCCGTGAGTAAGGAGAAGTAGTTCGAGATCGATTGCCCGGTTGCGGAACGCGGCAGCAGGCGCATGAGCGTTGCCACATCCTCGAGGGTCGGCACAACCTTCTCAACGCCCGTCACGACCACATGCACCTTAGGCAACAGCGTGCACATGCCCTCGTTTCCCTCGTTGGTCACGAGCGCCACGGAGCCGGTCTCGGCGACCAGAAAATTGGCTCCGGTCACTCCCATGTCGGCGGCCAGGAATTTGGCGCGCAGTACCTCGCGTGCTTCACCGGCGAGCGCGCTGATCTCGGTCAAGCGCGGCCGCTTGTGCACCCGCGAAAACAGATCGGCGATCTGCTCCTTATCCTTGTGCACCACCGGCGCGATGATGTGCGACGGTGGCTCGTTGCCGTTGATCTGCAGAATGTATTCGCCCAGATCGGTCTCGACAGACCTGATACCGGCGCGGCGCAGCGCGCGATTGAGGTTGATCTCCTCGGTGACCATCGATTTCGTCTTGACCACGCTCTTTACGTCGTGTTCCTCGGCGATCTTGACTACCAGCCGGCCGGCTTCGGCGGCGTTCTCGGCCCACAGCACGGTTGCGCCGCGTCGTGTCGCCTCACGCTCAAACTTCTCGAGCCACAGGTCAAGATTGTCGATCGATCGATTGCGCCTCTCGACGGCCGCGTCACGTACCGCTTCGAAGTCGTCAAGCTGTGTCAGCGCAACAGCCCGACCGGTTACGAATTTGGTCGAAAGCTTTGTGAGATTGCGCTGCAGGCGCTGGTCATTCAGACGTCGGCCGGCGCGCTCAACAAAATGCATCGACTTTATCTGCATCGGATCACTCGCGAACAGACCGTCGCAAGGGGGTGCGCGATCAGCATCAATTTAGGATTCACCGGCGAGTACCTCGGCAATGTGCAGCACCTGCGTACGCACATCACCCTTGCGCCGCAGCCTGCCTTCAATGTTGAGCATGCAGCCCAGGTCACCCAGCACGACCGCACCTGCACCGCTGCCGTGAATGTTCTTAATCTTGTCGTCGACGATGGCCGTCGAAATCGCGCCGTATTTCACCGCGAAGGCCCCGCCAAAGCCACAGCAATTCTGGCAGTCCTTCATCTCGAGCAATTCCGCGCCCGGTACTTTGGCCAGCAACGCGCGCGGCTGCTTGGAGATCCCCAACTCGCGTAAGCCGCTACAGGAATCGTGGTAAGTGATGCGTCCCTCGAAGTTGGAGCTCAGTTCAGTGACCTTAGCCACCCGCAAGAGAAAGTCGGTGAGCTCGAAGACCCGCGGCAACAGCGTCGTCAGTTCGCGCCTGAGTTCCCGGTCTCCAGACACGGCTTCAACATAGTGGGTCTTGATCATGCCGGCACAGGATCCCGAGGGCACGACGATGTAGTCGAACTCGCTGAACTCGTTGACGAACTTGCGCGCCAAAACATGCGCGCCTTGGGTGTCGCCTGAATTGAACGCGGGTTGACCGCAACAGGTCTGGCGATCGGGCACGCTGACCTCGTAGCCGGCGTCCTCGATCAGCTTGATCACGGAGAAACCGATTCTGGGACGCACGAGATCAATCAGACAGGTAACGAACAGACCTACTCGTGATTTTTTTTCCATGCGGGGCTCAGTCAGCGGGCAGGCCGGAGATTATTCGCCAGCCCACACAGGATTTGCTGGCATTCCACGATATGATATATGCAATCCTCTTCCTGTGCGTCATGTCATGACCAGTTCTTCGCCGCGCACCACGGCCATCCAGGTAATCGCGCGCATGATGTCGCTGCTCGACGCGCTGGCCTCGGATCGCGAACCGGTGAGCTTGAAGGAACTCTCGACCAAGACCGGTCTGCATCCATCGACGGCCCACCGTATCCTCAATGACATGGTGACTGCGCGCTTTGTCGACCGCACCGATCCCGGTCATTATCGTCTGGGCATGCGCTTGCTCGAGCTTGGCAATCTCGTCAAAGCTAGGCTGAACGTCCGCGATGCGGCTCTCGAACCGATGCGCGAGCTGCACCGCGCGACCGGCCAGACGGTCAATCTCTCGGTGCGGCAAGGCGATGAAATCGTCTATGTCGAGCGCGCCTACAATGAATTCTCGGGCATGCAGGTCGTGCGCGCCATCGGCGGACGAGCTGCGCTGCATCTGACGTCGGTGGGCAAGCTCTTCCTCGCGGCCGATGAAAGTAAGGCGGTGCGTAGCTACGCGACGCGCACGGGGCTTGCCGGTCATACCAAGAACAGCATTACGGATCCGGCGCGGCTCGATCGCGAGTTGGCACTGGTGCGCGCACGCGGCTACTCGCGTGACAACGAGGAGCTCGAGATTGGCGTGCGCTGTCTGGCCGCCGGAATTCGAGATGACAGTGGCAAGCTGGTTGCCGGACTGTCCCTGACCGCACCCGCTGACCGGATGCAGGACGCCTGGGTCAAGGATCTCACCGATACGGCTACGCGAATTTCGAGGGCGCTCGGTTACGAAGAGACCGTCCTCGCTGTCGACAAGACGCCGACCGCGCGCGCCTAACCTTGCAGCTGCGGCAAGGTAGTCGTGACCGCCGGGACGTGCGGGACGGCGGGGGTTGTTGCGACGACGGGATGGGCCTCCATCCACTTCTTGATGCGATTGGCGTCGCCAAAGCGGGTGTACTTGCCAACCGAGTCAAGCAAGACAATCAGCACGGCCTTGCCTTCGATGCGCGCCTTCATCACCAGGCATTTGCCCGCTTCGACGATATAGCCGGTCTTTTGCGCGACGATATCCCAGCCGGGATTGGAAACGAGATTGTTGGTATTGCGATAGGCCATCATGCGGCGTCCGACCGGAACACTGTAACCGCGATCGGTCGAAAATTCGCGAATCGTCTGATTGGCGGAAGCGGCCTTGAGCAGGCGCGCCAGATCTTCGGCACTGGCAACGTTCTGACTCGACAGTCCGGTCGGATCATTGAAGTGGGTGCTGGTCATACCTAGCTCGAGCGCCTTGATATTCATGGCCTCAAGACAGGCGCTAAGGCCGCCCGGGTAGCTGCGGCACAGGGCATGCGCCGCGCGATTCTCGGAAGACATCAGCGCGAGGTGCATCAGATCACGGCGCGTGAGCACGCTGCCGATTGCAAGTCGCGATCCAGTGCCTTTCTCGGTATCGAGATCCTCTGAACTGATCTGGACCAATTCGTCCATAGGCTGGTTGGCTTCGAGCACTACGAGCGACGTCATGAGCTTGGTGATTGACGCGATCGGCAGTGCGACATCGGCGTGCTTGGAGTAAAGAACGTCGGAGGTGCCTTCGTCAACGACCAGAGCCACGCTCGACTGCACGGCCAATTCCCCCGGGGTAGCTGCGATTCGCGCGACGCGCACCGCGTGCGCGCCAGATTGAGCGGTCAGACTGGCAGTGCGCAGACTGCCGTGATCGAGCACCGCCGTGTGGCGCGCCGTGGCGGCGGGTCCCTGTGGCTGGTCATAGGAGTCCGAGCTCGGGGTAGCGGCCATACATGCGCCGCTAATCACGCATGCTGTCATGGCGCTGAAATGACCAATGCTGCCCCATCTGCTCATCAAGCACTCCCAACCGTCAAAAAGTCACGCTAGTGTATCAAAACGAAAAAAATGTTCAAGAATATATATTTACGGGAACTGCCTAAGGCAAAGTCTGATGAACACCTAGGTCTCAACGATTAAGGATTGTTTAAGAATTGCGCCCTAATGTCAAACCCTCGAAACACCGCCGCAACACTATTGCAGCCTACTAACGACTGGACCGATCTGGTGGCCGACCTCCCCGGTGGCCTTGCGCCATCGCGAGATCCGGATTGCGTGATGCGAGAAGCTTCAAGCGAATCTCCGAACCGCGACCCCGATTGCCGCGCCGAGCCCTCGAGGCCCCGGTGTATGCGCATCGTTTTACCGAGCAGATCATGCCCATGGGATTAGCAATTCCCGTGCCGTGCCGCCCCTATGTTGGGCCTTCAGTCGAGAAAGGTCGTGAAGCCTTCTACCGACTCGCGTTCGGTGGTGAGTGTGTTCTCGATTTTCGATTCGTCAGCTCGCCCGAGGCTCATGCCGCAGACCAGCATTTCGTTTTCACTCATCTGGAGATGCTCGCGGATGATCCGATGAAAGGGTGTGAAGGCCGCCTGCGGGCAGGTGTCAAGACCACGCGCACGCGCCGCGATCATGATGTTCTGCAGGAACATGCCATAGTCGAGCCACGATCCCTGCTCAAGTACGCGATCGATCGAGAAAATCAGTCCCACTGGGGCGTCGAAGAACTGGTAGTTGCGACCATGCTGTGCGTGCATACCTGCCTTGTTGTCACGACCAAGGCCGAGCAGCCCGTAGAGATCCCAGCCGATCTTGCGCCGGCGATCCTGAAACGGTGCTATCCAGCGCCGTGGATAGTAGGCGTATTCCTCGGTGTGCTGCGCGATTTCCACGGGATCGTTGTGAGCGGCGAGAATCTTGCGCGAAAGCTCGGCTCGCGCCGCGCCGGTCAGCACATAGACGCGCCACGGCTGGGTGTTGCTCCCGGACGGGGCGCGACTGGCGACGTCAAGAATATCGCGGATGATGTCCGGCTCGATGGGGTCGGGCAGGAAGGCGCGCACCGAACGGCGCGAAGTGATGGCCGCATCGATGATCGCGCGGGCTTCAGGATTCTCCAGGCTTGATGTCATGGATTTATCAGTAGTGGCGTCAATGCGGCGCGCAGTTGTGTGGGCAGAGCCGCAGGGCGGCGGGTCTGGCGATCGACATACACGTGCACGAAGTGGCCGTGCGCCGCCGTCAGGTCAGCCTCAGCACCGAACAGCCCGACTTCGTAGCGCACGCTGCTATTGCCCAGACTCGCCACCCGCAGACCTGCGTGGATCTGTTGCGGGAAACTGAGCGGACTGAAATAGTTGCAATGGGTCTCGACCACCAGACCGATTACGGGGCTGTACTCGACATCCAGTGCGCCGGCTTCGATCAGGTAGTGATTCACGGCCGTGTCGAACCAGCTGTAGTAGACGACGTTATTGACGTGTCCGTAGGCGTCGTTGTCCATCCAGCGCGTGGTGATGGTGCGAAAGTGGGAGTAGGCGCTGCGCGACAGGGGATCGGTTTTCATGACTCTATTCTGGCATTGCCGGAGCGGTCTTTGCAGGCGCCCCCTTGCGCACCACCATCGCCACCGCCAGAACCGTCATCAACATCCCGAGTAGGGCTGCGCCGTCAAGGCGCTCCCGAAACATCGCCCAGGCCATCAGCGCCGTAACCGGGGGAACCAGGTACATATAGCTCGCAACCACCGTGGCAGCGCCGCGGCGGATCAGAAAGAACAACAGCGAAATGCCCACGCCCGAGAGCACCAGCACCGACCAGGCGAGGGCGAGGCAGAACTGGGGACTCAATTGCACGTGCATTGGCTCGAACATCAGGGCAATCGGCAAGGTGACGACGAGCGACGCAAGGAACTGGATCACCTGACCTGTGCGCGCATCGAATGTCGGACAAAAGTGCTTCTGGTAGAGCATGCCAGTGGTAATGGATAGAAGAGCAAACACTACCAAGCCCAACTCGCGAGGGGAAATCTGCGCGCCGGCCAGTTTATTCGAAACCACCAGTGCAACACCGCCAAAGCCCAGCGCGAGCCCCAGCCACTGGCGCACGCGCACCCGTTCGCCGAGTGCTCCGCTGGCAAGCGCAGTGAGAATCGGTTGGGTATTGACGATCAGGGCCGCGAGCCCCGCCGGCATGCCCAGCTTGATCGCGCACCACACGCCGCCCAGATAGCCGGCCTGAATGAGCATACCGGCCACGGCAATGTGGCCAGCCTCAGCCGGACTGCGTGGCCACGCGGCCCGGCCGATTCGCGCCAGTGCCAGCATGAGCACGATCACGAGTACGTAGCGCAGACAAAGAAAAGTAAGCGGATCGGCATAGGGCAGGCCGAACTTGGCCACGACATAGCCGGAGGCCCAAATTACAACGAAGACATAGGGCGTCGCGCGCAAGGCGATCGAGCTATTCATGCGCTGCGGCAAAACGTGCGCCCTTGGGCCTGGAATTCCGGTCTGATAATTTGTGCATCGCGCCTAATTTTGCCGGACTTTGCCATTCAGTGGGGTTCAATATCCCATCAGATGTATTATTTTAACTCTTATAAATCAATTATTTAACATGATTACACGACAACCTGGAAAATATTTTGCGGCAACGCACCATTTTCTCTTGACATTGGCGTTCGAGCACCTACAATACGTATTGTTGCATCGCACCAAACGTTGTGCTGCAGGGCCAAACCAGAGAGTGCCCAAAACCCACTGATCCTAGGAGACTTACCGTGACTACCGCTACCCCCGAACAATTCGCCGCTGCTTACCAAGCCAATCTGCAAACCTTCTTCTCGCTTGCCCAAACCACGTTTGATGGCATCGAAAAGATCGTCGAACTGAACCTGTCCGCCACCAAGGCCAATCTCGAAGAAACCGCCGGCAAGGCCAAGGCTCTGTTGGGCGTCAAGGACCCGCAAGAGTTCGTGTCCTACCAGGCCGCTCAACTGCAACCGTCCGCCGAGAAGGCCGTCGCTTATTCGCGCCACTTCTATGACATCGCCAGCTCGACGCAAGCTGAGTTTTCGCGTGTCGTCGAAGCGCAACTGGCTGACGCCAACAAGAAGTTCGTCGCGCTGATCGACACCGCTTCGAAGAACGCACCCGCTGGTTCCGAAACCGCAGTTGCGATGGTCAAGTCGGCCGTTGCCGCCGCCAATTCGGCCTACGACAGCTTCTCCAAGGCCGCCAAGCAAGCCGTGCAAATGGCTGAAGCCAACGTCTCGGCCGCGACCACTGCCGCTGTCAAGAGCACCGGCCAAGCCGCTCGCGCCCGCAAGGCCGCCTAAGCATCAAGTATTTGGGCGACCCTTGGGTCGCCCGCCTCTATCTCCTCGGGCACTTCCTCCTCCTCGTGGAAAGTGTCCTTAGCGCCTGACCACTAAACCGGTCAGGCGTTTTTTATTTTCAGAACCGGCCGGGCGCCGCGCGCGCCTAGATTCCTTCCTCGAACTCCATAGCCAGCTCAACCACCGCCGCGCGCAACACGCGATAGGCTGCCTCCACAGTCACTGGTTCGAGACCCTTGACGCCCAGTTCGATGTGGCGGCGCGCCCGCGAACCGCTCAGGGTCGCATCACCGACCGAGGGCAAGCTAAAAACCTTGATGCCCGCAAATTCGACTTCAATTCGCTCCATCAGCGGCGTGAGGGTCG
This sequence comes from Mycobacteriaceae bacterium, assembly GCA_903970145.1. Lineage (GTDB taxonomy): Bacteria > Pseudomonadota > Gammaproteobacteria > Burkholderiales > Burkholderiaceae_D > CAJCHO01. The sequence goes on from CAJCHO010000081.1 coordinate 16,682, forward strand.
ATTCCATGGCACCGAACACTAGCAGCGCTCGCTCGACCCGCTTGTCGCTGTGAAACTGAGCTGCGTAATAGGTATCGAGCACCCACTCGATCATCGGCCACGCCATCACCGGAAACCCCGGCACAAAGTGGTGGTCCCCGATTGAGAATCCCGGAATGCGATTGTAGGGATTGGGGATAATCTTCGCGCCCTGCGGGAACTCGCCCATGCGCATGCGCTGGCGACGGTCCGCTTCCGGCAGGCCCTCCGGCGAAATCTCGGCGATGCGCGCAGCAATCAGCACTTCTGCTTCCGGGTGCAGTTCCAGACCCACACCGAGTGCAGCTGCAGCAGCCTGGCGCGTATGGTCGTCGGGAGTCGCGCCAATCCCGCCGGTCGAAAACACCACATCGCCGCCAGCAAAGCTGCTACGCAAAAAGCCCGTCACGGCTGGGCGCTCATCTCCGAGGTAATGGGCCCACGACAGGGACAGCCCGCGCGCGGCGAGCAGTTCGATGATCTTTTCGAGATGCTTGTCGCGGCGACGCCCCGACAGGATCTCATCGCCGATGATCAGCGCACCAAAGCCCTTCACGCGGGAATCTCCTCGATGACCGTGCCCGATGAGGCGACCGCAGGTGCCTGCTCGCGGCGCAAGCTCTCAAGCGCCTCAAGGCTAAAGTGCGTGAATGCCAGCCCCCCTATGATGGGAGCGACAAAAAAAAGGGGAGGAATAAAATTCATGGCTGCCACGCCAAGTCCCAAGAGCAGGTAAGAGCGCGAATAGCGTTGCGACAATTGGGCTCGTTCCTGCGCATCCGCGTGGATTGCAAGCGAATCGTAGCTCAGCACGCGCCGCGTCAGCCAGCCCCACCAGAACCAGGGCAAGAGGAAAGCCAACGGCACGAAGAGCCAGAGTGGCATGGTGATGATCCAGCCGCACAGAAATCCGATCACAGCCACGCTGGCATTGGCCAGACTGGAAACCGCCCCGCCCCCGTGACGCCTCTCGAGCTGCGGATGGTGACGGGCCGCAACGTGGTCAATGACGATCGGCATCGCGAGCGTGCCGATGATGAAAAGCGCCGTCGCGACCGCGAGACTCAACAGCAGCGTGACGTAGAGCATGGGCACCAGGAGCATCAACAGCGCATCCAGCCCGAAGTAGTGCACCGCGCCTTCGACCCAGCGCACCAATGTCATACTAAAAAGCAGGTCGTGCAGAACCGGCATGACGGTCGACTTCAGGGCCCAGCCGATCACCATCCATAGGCATACCGACAGCAGAAATGGCCAGACCGCCAGCCAGAGCATGCGCGGATGCACGAGCGACACCATTGCCCGAAAGAATGCACGAACGATTGAACTCATGAGACAGTGGACCGGGATGGGGAGGCCGTCATGCTGCGAGCCAACGATTGTACTGGAAGCGCGCCCCGCAGCCGCCCTAGTGCTGCATGGCATCCCAGAACTTCTGCAGACGCTTGACCGAGACCGGTGTGGGCGTGCGCAGCTCCTGGGCGAACAGGGCCACGCGCAGCTCTTCGAGAAGCCACGCAAATTCCTCCAGGCGCGAATCGGCCGCGCCGGCGCGCGACTGGGCCGCGCGCTGCCAGCGCTGTAAGAGAGGTGCCATCTCGCTCATCAGACGCGCGTCGCGCGCCGCGTCGCTGCGCAATTTGTCGATACGGGCTGTTACCGCCTTCAGGTAACGCGGCAGATGCACCATGCGCTCGTAAGCGGTCTCGATCACGAATCGGCGTCGCACGAGTCGCGCCAGTTGCGCCTGGATATCGCCGTGCGCCAAAGCGTGGCTCTTTATCGAGGCGAGCTTTTTGTGCGCCTCGGCATATTCGGTGAGTATCTGACCGGTCAGGCGTGCAATCTCGTTTGCAAGCAGCACCACGCGCGGCTTACCCTGCGCGAGGCGTTCGGCAAATTGCTCGGCATTGCGCGGCAGGGGTTCGGCCATGCAGGAACGCTCAAGCGCAAGCGCTACGATCTGGTCGCGCAGCTCTTCCATGCTGCCAAGACTCATGAATTGCAGCGCCATCTGCTGTATGCCGGGCAAGCCTTTCTCAAGCGCCCGTATTGTCTCCTTGATCTGCAGCATGAACAGACGCCGCAGACCGACCCGATGCACACGCGCCGCCTCATCCGGATCCTCGAAAACCTCCAGACTGACGCCCTCGCGCGCTTCGCTCAGAGCCGGATAGCCCACCAATGTCTGCCCGTCGCGCTCAACTTCCATGAGTTCGGGTAGCTCGCCAAACTGCCAACTGCTCGACACCACCCTTGCATCGGCTAGAGCGCGCCGGGCAATCAATGGCGCCTGCGCGGCTTTTTCCCGAACAGTGAGGCCTTCTGCAAGCCCGCGCGCCGCACGCGCCGAGGCGAATGCCTGCTGGAACTGGCGCTGTGCGGACTCGCCCAGTTCGGCGCGCAGGGTCGCCAGATTGCGGCTCATGCCGAGCTGGCGCCCATGCTCATCCACCACTTTGAAGTTCATCCAGAAATGCTGGGGCAGACTCTCCGAACGAAAATCGCTCGCGCGCACGTCCAGGGACAGCTGCGCGCGCAGGTCGGCACAGAGCGACGACACCAGATCCCGTGCCGGAATGGTTTCGTGGCGCGCACAGAACTGCTCGGCGTATTCGGGTAGCGGAACACAATGGCGGCGCAGCTTTTGCGGCAGGGACTTCAAGAGCAGGCTGACCTTTTCCTTGAGCATGCCGGACACCAGCCAGTCGGCACGCGCCTCATCCACCTGATTAAGCGCAAACAGGGGTACCTGCAGCGTCGCTCCATCGCGCTGTGCACCGGGCTCGAAGTGGTAACTGATCTCCATGACGACGCCACTCATGGCAAGCGTCTTGGGAAACAGATCAGTGGTTACTCCATGCGCTTGATGGCGCATCAGGTCTTCGCGACTCAGATAGAGCAGTCGGGCCTGTGCGCCCTTGAGCGCGGTGTACCATTTTTCAAAAGCGTATACGTCGCAGACCTCTGCGGGCAAGGCGGCGTCACAAAGCGCCTCGATGAGCTGATCATCGACGAGCACGTCCTGGCGCCGCGCCTTGTGCTCGAGTTGCTCTAGCTCGGCAAACAGGCGCCGATTGTGAGCGAGCATATTGGCGACGGCACGCTCGCGCGCGACATACTCGCCGCTGCGCATGCCTGCGACGAGGCCGTCGCGGATGAACAGCACACGCGCCTGGCGCGCATCGATGCGGGCGAAATCGACGCGTCGTGCGCTGTAAACGACCAATCCATAGAGGGTGGCGCGCTCAAGTGCGACGACCCTGCCCGCCTTCTTCTCCCAGTGAGGGTCACCCCATGAACGCTTGAGCAGATGGGCCCCGATGCGCTCCAACCACTGCGGCTCGATACGCGCCAGTTTGCGTGCATATAGCCGCGTCGTATTGACCAGCTCCGCAGCCACCACCCAGCGACCCGGCACCTTGCCAAGAGTCGTGCCGGGCCAGGCAAAGAACTTGATCCCGTGCGCGCCGAGGTAGTGCGCTTCCTCTTCAGACTTGCATCCGATGTTGCCAAGCAATCCGGTCAGCAGCGCCAGATGGACCTGTTCGTAGGTCGCCGGCGTCTGATTGATGCGCCAACCGTGTTCTGCCACCGTCGCCAGCAGCTGGCTGTGCACATCGCGCCATTCGCGCAGTCTCGTCTGGGACACAAAATTCTCACGACACTGATCGCGCAAGTCGCGCTGCGACTTCTTGTGCTCGATCGCCTGATTGAACCAGTTCCAGAGATTGAGATCGGCGAGAAATTCAGAGCGCTCGTGGGCAAAGCGCTTATGCGCCTTGTCGGCCGCGTCCTGACTCTCCAGCGGTCGCTCGCGGGGATCCTGGACCGAGAGCGCGCTGCCAATGACCAGCATCTCGGACAGGCAGTCATGGTCGCGTCCCGCAAGAATCATACGGCCGACGCAGGGATCAAGCGGCAGCCGTGTGAGCTCGCTTCCGATTGCGGTCAGATCACCATTGTCATCGATTGCCCCGAGTTCACCCAGCAATTGATATCCGTCGGCAATGGCGCGCGCCGGTGGCGCCTCGATAAAGGGAAACGACTCGATCGCGCCAAGGCGCAGCGCTTTCATGCGCAGGATCACCGCAGCTAGCGACGAGCGCAGTATCTCCGGGTCAGTGAATTCCGGCCTTGCTGCGAGATCGGCTTCTTCGTAGAGGCGGATGCAGATCCCCGCAGCCACGCGCCCGCAGCGCCCGGCACGCTGGCGCGCTGACGCCCTGGAGATGGCCTCGATCTGCAACTGCTCGACCTTGTTGCGGTAGCTATAGCGTTTGACGCGCGCCTGTCCCGTATCAACGACATAGCGGATTCCAGGGACGGTCAGCGAGGTCTCGGCGACATTGGTCGCAAGTACGATCCGTCGCATACTGCCACCATGGAAAACGCGCTCCTGTTCGGCCGCCGATAGCCGGGCAAATAGTGGCAGGATCTCAGTATGTGGCGGATGATGGGCGCGCAGGGCAGCGGCGGCGTCGCGAATCTGGCGCTCCCCTGGCAAAAACACCAGCACGTCCCCCGGTCCGGCGGCGCACAGCTCGTCGACCGCATCGACCAGCACATCCATGACCTCCTTCGCAGCGAGTGCCGCTTCGAAAGGGCGATAACGGATTTCAACCGGATAGGTGCGACCTGAAACCTCGATCACCGGAGCACTCGCACCAGCGCTTGCGAAGTGCGCGGCAAAGCGCGGCACATCAATCGTTGCCGAGGTCACAATCAGCTTGAGATCGGGTCGTCGCGGCAGAATTTCGCGCAGATAGCCGAGCAGGAAGTCGATGTTGAGGCTGCGTTCGTGCGCCTCGTCGATGATCAGCGTGTCATAGGCCTGAAGCAGGGGGTCCGACTGGGTTTCGGCGAGCAGGATGCCATCGGTCATGAGTTTGATCGAGGCACCAGACGAGAGGCGATCCTGGAATCGGACCTTAAAACCGACGTGCTCGCCAAGCGGACTTTTCAGTTCTTCGGCAATGCGACGCGCGGTGGAACTCGCGGCCAGCCGGCGCGGCTGGGTGTGGCCAATCAGGCCCCGACCGCCGGCTCCACGCCCCCGCCCGAGCGTCAGGCAGATCTTGGGCAGCTGGGTGGTCTTGCCCGAACCGGTCTCCCCGCAGATGATGACGACCTGGTGCGCTGCGATGGTTCGCGCGATTTCCTCGCGCCGCAGGCTTACCGGCAGCTCGGCGGGGAATTCGATCCTTGCTAGTTCAATGCGCGCAGTATCGACTGGGGAGCTCTGTTGGACTTGGTCGGCGCGCTTTGGCATGGGGGCTGTCAGGGCACAAATGATGGCGCGCAGTGGCTGGTTGACCGAATTATAATGGCGCCATGAACGCACCCGATTCGACTCAGCCGCTCGCCTCCTCGTCCGAAGACGAGAGTCCCTGTCTGGGGCTGCCGATGCTAGGCGACGACGATGCTACCTATCAGGCTCAGTTCGTCGCCTGGTTTCGCGCGGTCGCGCCCTATGTTCACGCCTTTAAGCGTCGCACCTTCGTGGTCGCCTTCGATGGCGAGGCGGTCCAGGCGGGGCGACTGGCGCGCATCTGTGAGGATCTGGCACTTATGCGGGCGCTCGGCATCCGCGTGGTGGTCGTGCATGGCTCCCGTCCGCAAATCGAGGAGCAGCTGCGGCTGCGCAATATGCAGTCCGTGATGCACAAGGGCGTGCGCGTGACGGATGCTGCGGCTCTTGAGTGCGCCAAGAAGGCCAGCGGCGAGATCCGTCTCGACATCGAAGCGGCGTTTTCGCAGGGCCTCGCCAATACTCCGATGGCCAACGCCGACATCAAGGTTCTCTCGGGCAATTTCATCACCGCTCGTCCGGTGGGAGTCGTCGATGGCATCGACTTCCAGCACACCGGCCTGGTGCGTAAGGTCGCCGCCGAAATCATTCAGATGGCGCTCAACGAGCGCTCGGTGGTGCTGATTTCACCCCTGGGATTCTCGCCCACTGGCGAGGCCTTCTATCTCGACATGGAAGACGTAGCCTCGGCGGTTGCGGTTGCCGTGCATGCCGAGAAACTGATATTTCTTGCCGAGACTCCTGGTCTTACCGATAGCGACGGAGAACTGCTGCGCGAGTTGACCAGTCCGGCGGCAGCGGCGCTGTTGGGCAACTCAACTCTGCATCCGGACGTCGCGTTTTACCTGCGCTTTTCCTTGCGTGCCCTTGCCGCGGGTGTGCCGCGTGCCCACATCGTCCCTTACGCCATCGACGGGGGGCTGATGCTCGAAGTGTTTACCCACGATGGCGTGGGCACGATGATTTCACCTGACCAGCTCGAGTCGCTACGGGACGCCACGATCGATGATGTTGGCGGGATTCTGAAGCTGATCGCCCCGCTCGAGGCCGATGGCACACTGGTCAAGCGCGGCCGTGGACGGATCGAGCGCGAAATCGAGCAATTCAGTGTGATCGATCACGATGGCAGGCTGTTCGGCTGCGCCGCACTGTACGCATTCCCGGCCGAGAAAATGGGTGAGCTCGCCTGTCTGACGGTCACGCCCGAGGCGCAGGGCATGGGTGACGGGGAACGACTAATGCTGCGTATCGAGCAGCGGGCGCGCGCCGCCGGAATCGAGCAGCTCTTTGTGCTCACCACGCGTGCAGCGCACTGGTTTCTCAAGCGTGGCTTCGTTCTGGCGACCATCGAGCAGCTGCCCAAGGATCGTCAGCGCATGTATAACTGGTCGCGCATGAGCCAGGTGCTGCTAAAGCGCATCTAGTCCCGACAGGCTAGTTGCCGCGCTCAGCCCATTGGGTGGCAAAGCGCGCGAGTTCGGCGGCACGCTTTAATCCGAGCTTCTCGCGCAAGTTGGCGCGGTGAGCCTCGATGGTCTTCACGCTGCGTCCGAGCTTGGCAGCAATCTCCGAGACCGACATCCCCTGCCCGATCATGCGCAGTATCTCGAACTCGCGATCGGTCAGGTTATCGATAAACGAGACCTGCTGATCCATACCCGCAGACAGAAAGCGCTGGACCATGACGGTCTGCATGCGATCGCTCACGTAAACGCCACCATTGAGGATCTTTCGGATGGCGATGAGGAGCTTTTCGGAGGCTTCCTGCTTCATCAGGTAACCCTTGGCCCCGGCCCGGAAGGCGCGGTCAGAATAAAGTGCCTCGTCGTGCATGCTCATCATCAGTACCGGCAGATCGGCCTTGTCCTGGTGAATCAGCTTGACGAGCTCAATGCCTGAAGTCCCGGGCAGCGAGATATCGACGATTGCCAGATCGATCGGTTGGCTGCGCAGGATGGCAATCGCCGCCTCGGCGTCACCAGCCTCGCAGCAGATATCCAGATCCGGCTCGCGATTGACCAGTTGCGCGATGCCCTGACGCACAATCACGTGATCTTCAACGATCATGATTCGCGCCTTCTGCGGAAGCTGGCTTATCGTGGATGACACGCTAGTCATAACATCTCTCCGTCCCGGGGCAATCCTTCGATGGTTGCCCGATCAATCGACACACGCAGACGCACTGTACTACGCACCGGCTCGAGCGATAACTCTGCTCCCAGTAACTGGGCACGATACTGCATGCCGGCAATGCCAATGCCGGGACTCTCACTTTGCGCCTGGCTGCGCTGCACGTCGAGCTTGCCTCGGTTGGTGACCGACAGCACCACTGCGCCCTGCTTTTGGGCGAGATCAACCGTAATGCGACCACCGAGGCCATGCTTGACCGCATTATGAATGCCTTCCTGGGCAATCCGGTAGAGATGATGCGAGACAAGCGGATTGCTGATCGTAACCGGCCGGTCCGCCACATAGAGGCATTCCGAACCGAATACCTGGTTCACATCGCGTACGAGCTGCGCGAGCGCAACCGCCAGCGCATTGTCTTCGGTGCCAGTCGGACGCAGACCACGCGCCAACGCGCGCAACTTGCCGATGGCCTCGTTGGTCAGCCGCACCACCTGCTCGGCATCGTCTGCCTCGGCGGCACGCTTGGCCTCGAGGCGGTTCGCCAGAGCCTTGGCAAGAAATGCGATCCCGGTCAGATGCTGTCCCACGCCGTCATGGAGCTCGATCGAGAGCCGCACTTTCTCGCGCTCGACGGCCTCCAGCTCGGCAGCCGTGATCCGACGCACGCGGCGCGGCTTGACGGTCGCCGGCGCTGCGACCGCTGGCTTGGGCTTTGGCGCCCTCACGGTACGCGCCTTTGCGACGACGCTGCGGTCACGCCGGCTATCCCGAGTAGACTAGAATCCGGTGCCATGGGCTTAGTTTACAGAGGATTTCAGATGAGCAGAATGGTTCAGTGCATCAAGCTCGGACGCGAGGCCGAGGGACTCGATTTCGCGCCCTACCCCGGAGAGCTCGGCAAGCGCATCCTGGAGAACGTCTCCAAGGAAGCCTGGGCCGCATGGTTAAAGCAGCAGACGATGCTCGTCAACGAGAATCGCCTGAACCTGGCGGACGCGCGGGCGCGCAAGTATCTGCTGCAGCAGGTCGAGCGTCACTTCTTCGGGGGTGGCGCAGATGTCGCGCAGGGCTACGTGCCGCCTTCGAACTGATCAGAAGAAACGGGCGCGTCGGGTGCGCCCTGGCTTGTCAGCTTGCAGCTTCGCGTTGCAGATCGTCGACCCCAATATGGCGCACATCGCGCCCCTTGATCAGGTAGACGGTGTACTCCGACATGTTCTTGGCGTGATCGCCGATTCGTTCGAGCGCCTTGAGAATGAACAGGATCTCGATCGAACGCGAGATGGTGCGCGGATCTTCCATCATGAACGTCACTAGTTGACGCAGGATGGCGCTGTATTCCTGGTCAAGCTCGATGTCATCGAGCACCACGGAAGCGGCCGCAACAGCGTCCATGCGCGCAAAGGCGTCGAGCGCCTTGCGCAGCATGGCGATCGCGGTACTGGCCATGTGATTGACTTCGATGCGCGGCATATTGGCGCGATCGGCTTCGTGGATCAGGCGCGCCATGCGCGCGATCTTGACCGCCTCATCGCCAATGCGTTCAAGGTCGGTGATGGTCTTGATGACCGTCATGATCAGGCGCAGGTCACCGGCTGCCGGCTGGCGCCGTGCAATGATGTGACTGCACTGCTCGTCGAGCTCGACTTCCATGCGATTGACCTGGCGATCGGTCGCAGGTACCAGGTCTATGAGCACCATGTCGCCGCTCTCGAGCGCCTCGATCGCCCGATTGATCTGCTCTTCGACCAGCCCACCCATCTGCAGGACGCTGGAGCGGACGTTTTCCAACTCGGTATCAAACTGCTTCGAAGTATGGTCGGACATAAAGGCGCGGAGTCGACAATTGCATCAATGTAGCTGATGTATATGACACATTTGTTTCCCAAATACAAGTCTACCAGAGGCAAACTCCCGCTTTTAGAACCTGCGTTCGATGCCGTTCGCGCCCGCGATTAACAGCAAGTCCGCGCAGCGCCGCGCGAACAATCCGCACGCGATAACCCCGACAATTTCTTCGATAGAGCGCTCCATCGCAATGGCGTCGGTAATCTGAAGACCGGCTACATCGAGTATCAGGTTGCCATTATCGGTGTTAAGCGTATTGCCCTGCGCATCACGGCGAATGGTGATGCCTGCCTGTGCACCGCAGAGCTTAACGAGGCTGCGCGTCACTTGAGCGCAGGCCATCGGTATGACTTCGACAGGGAGCGGGAAGGCGCCCAACGTCGCGACCAGCTTGGTCGAATCGACGATGCAGATAAAGCGCTGCGCGACCGCGGCGACGATTTTCTCGCGGGTCAGTGCCCCCCCACCCCCCTTGATCATCGCCAGCTGCGGATTCACTTCGTCGGCACCATCGACGTAGACCGGCAGCGAAGTCACCTCGTTGAGATCGAATACGTGAATACCGGCCGCCGAGAGGCGTTGTGCGCTGCGCTCTGAACTTGCGACGGCGCCAGCGAAGGCACCCTTGAGGCTGGCAAGGTCATCGATGAAGCAATCCGCGGTCGAACCGGTGCCAATTCCAATGATGACATCGCGCGCAACGAGCGGGCGAACTTCATCGAGTGCGGCTGCCGCAACCTTCTTTTTTTGCTCGTCCTGTGCCAGTCCCATCGATCGCCCCCGCGCTCTGAACGCGCTCTCGCATCATCGTAAGCTATTTTTTTCGCGGCGCCGGCAGATCCGTGCAGACTCCTTCGTAGAGTTCAGCGGCCAGGCCCACCGATTCGCCCAGAGTCGGATGCGGGTGAATGGTGCGTCCGATGTCGGTTGCATCCACTCCCATCTCGATTGCCAGTGCGAGTTCTGAAATCAAGTCGCCGGCATGGGTTCCCACAATCGCTGCCCCGAGCAGGCGGTGACTCTGCTCGTCAAACAAGAGCTTGGTAAATCCCTCGTCGCGTCCATTGGCGATCGCCCGACCCGATGCGGCCCAGGGAAAGACGGCCTTGCCGATAGGGGTGCCGGCGCTGCGGGCCTCATCCTCGGTCAAGCCCACCCACGCCACCTCCGGGTCGGTATAGGCCACCGAAGGAATGACGCGCGCGTCAAAAAAGGATTTCTCACCGGCTGCCGCTTCGGCCGCCACATGACCCTGATGGGTCGCCTTGTGCGCCAGCATCGGATTGCCAACGATGTCGCCGATCGCGAAGATGTGCTCCACGTTGGTCGCCATGCGCTCGTCGACTTCAACGAAGCCGCGCTCACTGACCTTGACGCCCGCCTCCGCAAGTCCAATGGCAAGCCCATTCGGGCGGCGACCAACTGCCTGCAATACGAGGTCGTAGCATTGCACCTGTGCAGGCGCTCCCGGGCCTTCGAAGCTTACCCAGATGCCATCCGGCTTGGCCTCGATTGCGACGGTGCGACAGCCAAGCATGATCCTGTCAAAGCGCTTCTGGTTGTACTTTTGCCAGGTCTTGACGAGGTCGCGGTCAGCACCCTGCATCAGTCCGTCTAGCATCTCGACGACGTCCAGGCGCGCGCCCAGAGTCGAGTAGACCGTACCCATCTCGAGCCCGATGATGCCCCCACCGATGATCAGCATGCGTTTGGGTATGACAGGCAGTTCCAGCGCCCCAGTCGAATCGACGATGCGCGGATCCTTGGGTGCGAATGGCAGATGCACCGCCTCGGAGCCGGCGGCGATGATCGCCCGCTCAAAGTGCACGATGGTCTTTTTGCCATCCGCCTCAACCGAAAGATGATTGGCATCCACGAAACGTCCTACGCCGCGCAAGACATTCACGCGCCGCGCCTTGGCCATCGAGGCCAGGCCACCGGTGAGCTTTCCGACCACTTCGTTCTTATGCGCACGCAGGCGTTCGAGCTCGATGCGTGGCGCCTCGAAAGTGACGCCGAACTTCGTGAAATGCGCGGTCTCATCAATCACCGCTGCGACATGCAAGAGCGCCTTGGAAGGAATGCAGCCGACGTTCAGGCAAACGCCGCCCAGTTGCGCGTCGCGCTCAACGAGGATCGTCTCGAGACCGAGGTCGGCCGCGCGAAATGCGGCAGAGTAGCCACCCGGACCGGCGCCGAGCACCACGAGCTTGCACTCGAGATCGGCCTTGGGGCTGGCGGCGCCAGTCGAGGGCGCTGACACGGGGGGCGGCGCGCTAGCGGGCTTGGCGGGGCTTGGACTCGCACCGGGGGCGGCACTGTCCGGCTCTGCCTCGAGTGTCACCAGAAGGCTCCCCTCGGAAACCTTGGCGCCAAGGGTCACGTGAACCTCTTTGACTACGCCTGCCGCGCTACTCGGGATTTCCATGCTGGCTTTATCCGACTCAACCGTGACGAGCGATTGCTCACGCGCCACGACATCGCCAGGCTTGACCAGCAGTTCGATGACTTCGACTTCCTCGAAGTCGCCGATATCCGGGACGGGGACCTTAACTGTCGTCATTTCATTGGCTCCGTCTCGATCACAGCAGCACGCGTCTCATGTCCGCCAGGACCTCGCCGAGATAAGTCGTGAAACGCGCCGCCTGGGCACCGTCGACTACGCGGTGGTCGTAGGACAGCGACAGAGGCAGCATCAAGCGCGGCACGAATTCGTGGCCATTCCAGCGCGGCTTGGTGTCGCTGCGCGAGAGGCCCAGGATCGCCACTTCGGGCGCGTTGATGATAGGCGTGAAGGCCGTACCACCCACGCCGCCGAGCGAGGAAATGGTGAAGCTCGCCCCCTGCATTTCGCTGGGTGAAATTTTGCCTTCGCGCGCCTTGCCAGCCAGAAGCGAGCTTTCGCTGGCGATCTCGAGGATCCCCTTTCTATCGCAATCGCGGATCACCGGCACCACGAGGCCGGACGGCGTGTCAGCGGCAAAGCCGATATGGAAATACTTCTTGAGGATCAGATTTTCGCCAGCAGCATCGAGCGAGCTGTTGAAATTCGGAAACTGGCGCAACGCTGCCACACAGGCCCTGATGACGAAGGCCAGCATCGTGACCTTGACACCCTCCTTGGCGCGCGCCTCGTTGGTACTGCGCCGAAAGGATTCCAGATCGGTAATGTCGGCCTCATCGAATTGGGTGACATGCGGGATCATTGCCCAGTTGCGCGCCAGATTCGGGCCACTTATTTTCTTGATTCGCGACAGGGGCAGCAGTTCAGTCTCGCCAAAGCGCGAAAAGTCGAGCGACGGCCAGGGCAACAGCTCAAGTACCGTGGCCCCGGGACGCGTCGCTACGGCAGACTTGGCACCCGATGCGCTGAGGGATTTCTTGACATAGGCCTGCACGTCCTCGTGCAGGATGCGACCCTTGGGTCCGCTTGCAGTCACCTGGATGAGATCGACGCCAAGCTCACGGGCGAACTTGCGAACCGAGGGACTTGCATGCGCCAACTCGCGCGCCCCACCCGTTTGGCTATCCTGCCCGCTTGGCACGGCGGACGCAGCCGGCTTCGTGTCTTCGGAGGCGGTGGGGGCGGTAGGCGTTGCCCCCGGACCCGCCTGCTGGGGCGCCGGCGC
>CAJCHO010000082.1 GCA_903970145.1 Mycobacteriaceae bacterium
AATGGCGTCATCAAGAGAGTCCCGCCGCGGATACTCTTTGAATTGCCGATCGAGGAAACGGTCACATCGATCTGCTGACCGGGCCTCGCAAATGACGGCAGATTGGCGGTGACCATTACGGCCGCGACATTCTTGAGCTGCAGGGTGGTGCCCGACCCGGGGGGCAGATTGATCCCGGCGGCGGTCAGCATCGACTGGATCGTCTGTACCGTGAAGGGGGTCTGGGTGGTCTGGTCACCGGTACCATCAAGGCCGATGACGATGCCGTAGCCGACGAGCTGGTTGATGCGCACACCCTGGATCTCTACCAGATCGCGAACCCGCTCGGCCTGAGCAAGCGGCGTAGCAACGAGGCTCACGATAGCCAGTGAAAGCGCAAGGCCCAGGCGATAAAAAAGTGATGTCATGATGCGAGCGTCTTTAGAAGGGTGCAACGGTCATGAAAAAGCGCGACAGCCAGCCCATGGTCTGCGCCTCGTCTATGTAGCCGGTGCCACGGTACTCGATTCGGGCATCGGCCACCTGGGTTGACGACACGGTATTGCCGTTGACGATGAACATGGGCGCCACAACACCGGAAAAGCGGATGAACTCCGAGCCCTGGTTGATGCCGATCTGACGCTCGCCCGCGACGATCATGTTGCCGTTGCCAAGCACTTCGGTGACCGTGACGGTGATGGTCCCGGTGAACAGATTGCTTGAGGAACTGGCGCCCTGCCCGGCAAAATTGTTGGACGAATTGCCGCTCACCGACAGGCCTTGCAGGGTCTTGAAGGGCACTCCCTTGATGGTCGGAACGGCAATCACATCTGCGTCGGTCTTCTGTGCGGTGGAGGCAGACTGTTTGGTGGCGTTAAGCTGCTCGTTGAGAACGATGGTAAGGGTGTCACCGACATTGCGCGCACGCGGATCCTCGAACAGCGGCCGAAAACTCGCTGCCTGGTAGATCGCCCCGCTGGGCTCGACGGGGGCTGGCGCGGGGAGCGGAGCGGGCTTGGCGGTCAGGGGCTGCGCGACTTCAACCTGGCGATTCATATTGGACAGATAGCTGCAGCCGGAGACGGCCAGACTGCAGCCGACGATCAGCAGTGTGGCAAAACGCTTCATGCTCTAGCTCAGGTTGGTCAAGGCCTGCAGCATCTGGTCGGATGCCGAGATCGCCTTGGAGTTCAGTTCGTAGGCACGCTGGGTCTGGATCATGTCGACCAGTTGCTCGGCGACGTCGACATTGGAAGTCTCGACATAACCCTGGTTGAGGGTACCGATGCCGTTGGTGCCCGGCGGATTGGTAATCGGAGTCCCCGACGATGCGGTCTCCTGGTAAAGATTCTGGCCAAGACTGGACAATCCGGTCGGATTAATGAAGTCGGCCAGCTGGATGGTGCCGGCAGTGGTCGGCTTGACGGTATTGGGAACCGTGACCGAAACCACGCCGTCCTGGGAAATCGTCACCGACAGCGCGTTGGCCGGTAAGGTAATCGCCGGCTGCACCACGTAACCGGAAGCCGTCACAAGCTGGCCCTGCGCATTGGTCTGGAAGCTGCCGTCGCGCGTATACGCCGTGGTGCCGTCGGGCATCAACACCTGAAAAAAGCCCGAGCCCTGGATTGCGATGTCCAGCGCATTGCCCGTTTGCGCCAGATTGCCCTGGGTGTGCAGGCGCTCGGTCGCGACCGGCGAGACACCGGTGCCAAGCTGCAGGCCCGAGGGCAGTTGCGTCTGGTCGGATGATTGGGCACCCGGATCGCGCACCGTCTGGTACATCAGGTCCTGGAACACCGGCCGCGACTGCTTGAAGCCATTGGTGCTGACATTGGCCAGATTGTTCGAGATGACGTCAAGCGCCGTCTGCTGGGCGTCGAGGCCGGTCTTGGCAATATAGAGCGATGGGATCATGGCGATTCCTGGGTCTGACTAGGTATTGGATAAGAGCTGGTCGGCGCTCTGGCCGTTTTGCTGGGCGCTGGAAAGCAACTTCATGTGCATTTCGAACTGCCGTGACAGGCCGATCATGTTGACCATCGCGTCGGCGGAATTGACGTTGCTGCCTTCGAGCGCGCCGCTGGTCAGGCGCACCGTCGGATCGGTCACGGCATTGTTGCCGTCGCGCTGGCGAAACAGGCCGTCGGTACCTTTGACGAGATTGGTTTCGTCCGGCTTGACGAGCTTGATCTTGCCAAGGACGTTGACGCTGTTCAGGGGCGGCTGCAGCGGGATCGACGACACCGTCCCGTCATTGCCCACCGAGACTACCGTACCCGGGGGCACAGCAATGGGGCCGCTGTCGGAGGCGACCGTAAGGCCGGTTGCTGTCGTCAGCGTGCCGTCGGGCCCCACTTCGAGATTGCCGGCACGCGTATACGCCTCGCTGCCGTCGCTGGCCTGCACGGCGATGAATCCCTTGCCGTTGACAGCCACGTCCAGAGCCCGGCTGGTCTGCATGATCGGGCCCTGCGAAAAATCCGATGCCGGGGTCGAGTCGAGCACTCCGGCGCGTGTCTGGTGACCCGGGCCGTCGACCGGGGCCGCGCGAAACACCGCCTTGTCGGCACGAAAGCCAATCGTGCTGATGTTGGCCAGGTTGTTGGCGACCACCGAGGTGCGCGAGAGAATGCTCGACGCACCCGACATGGCCGTATAGATGAGGCGATCCATGGTGGATTACGGCAAGTTCACGAGAGTTTGGGTAAGCGCGTCTTCGGTCTTGATGGTCTGGGCGTTGGCCTGATAGTCCTGCTGCGCGGTGATCATATTGACCAGTTCGGTCGTCAGATCGACGTTGGACTGCTCCAGAGCACCCGACTGAATGGAGCCAAGGCTGCCCGAGTTGGGGGCGCCAACCAGAGGCGGGCCTGAGGCGGCAGTCTGCAGCCACTCGTTGTTGCTCGTCGACTGCAGCGAATTGGGGGCGGCGAAATTGGCGAGCGCCACCTGGCCAAGAGTCTGCGTCTGGCCGTTGGTATAAGTACCTGTGATTATTCCGGTCGTCGAGACCGAGAAATTGGCGAGCTGGCCGGAGGTGTAGCCGTCCTGGGCCAGTGAAGTGATCGCCGAGGAAGTCCCGTACTGTGTGGTGCCGGTAAAGTCGAGCGCGAAGGCAAGCGGGCTCGTGGCACCGGTTGTTACCGCGCCGCTGACGTCGATAGGAACGGTGCTGGCTGCCGTGTCGACGGCACCTGTCGTCGTGAAGGTCAGCTTGCCGAGCGCGGCACCGCCATTGAGTGCCGTGCCGTCCAGCGTTCCGTATACATCCCAGACATTCTCGCCGGCGGCGTTCGGGCCGGTGTTGACGAAATAGGTCGACAGGCCGTGGGCATTGCCAAGCGAATCGTAGACGTTGACCGAGCTCGCATACGAGTAGGTAGTCGAGTCATCGGGATTGAAATTGGCCGGATTGAGTACCGTCGCATCGGAGTCTAGGTTCAACTCTGCGCTAACGGTGGTGGTCGTCTTGGGCGCCACCGCTGCGGTGTTTAGGACCAGGGGAACTGGAGTGGCGCTCGGCAGGATCGCACCGTTGGTGCCAACCGCGTAGCCATTCAATATCGCGCCCGAGGAGTTGACGATATTGCCGGCGTTGTTCAGATTGAACTCCCCGTCGCGCGAGTAGGCGAGCGTGCCGTTGGCAGTCGTCACCTGGAAGAAACCGGTGCCGTTGATCGCCATATCGAGCGGATTGGACGTGGTTACGATGTCGCCCTCGGCGAAGGACTGGTCCAGCCCATCGACCGTGACTCCGATACCCGCGTTGGCACCCGCTGCGCTGGCCAGCGCCCCGGTGTAGACGTCCGCGAATTCGGGCGTCGAGCTCTTGAAACCGACCGTGTTGGCGTTGGCAACGTTATTGCCGATGACGTCAAGATTTTGCGAGGCGGCGTTCAGTCCGCTCAGTGCGCTCTGGAAACTCATGTGTAGCTCCTCAATTCGATAACTAAAGGATCTGCTGAACCTGGCTCGATGGGACGTTGCCTATGCCCTGGATCGACAACTGAGTGCCGCTCGCTGTGGGTGTGATGCCCTGCACCACACCGGCCGAGAGTGCGGTCGCGCTGACCGATTGGCCAGCCTCCGTTGCGGTGACCGTAAACGAGTATGCCCCTGAGGGGGCGGTACCGCCACTGGCGGTGCTGCCGTCCCAGGCAAAGCCGGCGACCCCTGCCGGTTGGGCGCCAAGATTGATCGTCTGGACCACCTGGCCGGAGGCGTTGGTGATCGAGACCGTGACGGCACTGGCCGCCGACGAGAGGTTAAAGCCCGCAATCGCCTGGCCACTGGCCAGATTCATGGTCGAACCAGGCACGAGCACCGTCTGACCGACGAGCGAGGCATCCTGGAAGGGCTGGGCGCCACTGATACTTGAGAGCAGGCTCGTCAACTGGGTGGACAGGCCACTGATGCCCTGCACGGTACTGATCTGGGCCAGCTCGCCGGTCATCTGCGAGCTATCCATCGGATTCATCGGATCCTGATTCTGCATCTGCGCGACAAGCAGCGTCAGGAAGGTCTGCTGCGAGGCAAGGCTGCTCGTCGAGTTGTTGGCCGCGGCCAGTTGCGCCGAGGCTGTGGCGGCGGCGGCCTGGGAGCTCGCGGCGATGCTGCTGGTCGGAGAGACGACGGTTGTCATATCAGGTTCCTAGCGAAAGTAATTTGAGCATCAGGCTCTTGGCGGTCCCCATCACTTCCACATTGCTCTGATAGGAACGCGAAGCCGAAATCATGTTGACCATCTCATCGACCGGGTTGACATTGGGCAGGGTGATATAGCCTGAACTGTCAGCCAGCGGGTGTTGCGGGTCGTAAACCCGGCGACCAGGCGTCGAGTCCTCGATCACGCCTTTGACCGTGACCGCCGTGCTGGCCGGCTTGCCGGCCACCGGTGCCGCGGTAAAGACGACCTGCTTTGCGCGGTACAGCGCATTGCCGGGACCCGCGGCGCTGTCAGCGTTGGCCAGATTGCTGGCCGTCACGTTCAGGCGCTGCGACTGAGCGCTCATCGCCGAAGCTGCCACACTAAAGATGTCTGCCAGTGCCATGGTTTACCCCTGAATCGCCGCGAGTATTTCCTTGACCTGCCCGTTCAGGAAAGTGAACGCTGCTTGGGTACGCACGGTCGATTCGGCAAATTGGGTGCGCTCGTGATCCATGTCTACCGTGTTGCCGTCGATGCTCGGTTGGCTCGGATTACTGTAGGTCACATTGCCCGGGCCGGCATCGGTGACGCTTGCGCCGAGATGGCGCGAATTGGTCTTGGCCAGAACGCCACCGGTCGATGCGGCCGGCGATGCGCTCGCTTGCTGGGCACGTTCGAGGGCTTTGGCAAAGTCCATCTGCTGGGCGCGATAGCCCGGTGTGTCCGAATTGGCGATGTTCGAAGCGATAAGCTGCTGCTGCTGACCAGCCAGCTTAAGCGCGTGTTCCTGAAAGCTTAGTGCGCTGTCGAGGGTGTTCACAGTCCGGGCTCCTGGCGCTTCGGGACAAATTGATGGAGCCAAGTGTTGATCATCGGCCGGTTGCTTGATCTCTTGATAAAGCCCGGAAAAGCATGTCAATTCCACCGACCACTGATTGCGGCGCGGGTGTGAAATAGCCAGCGTCGGGAAGTGGGCACAGGGGTGTCCTGCCCGTCGGCCAGGAGTCCTCATGAACGCTGTGTTTAAACTCGCCCGACGCCGAGGGTTCGCGTGCGCTGCCACGCTCCTCATTGCCGTGACTTGCGGCACACCCGCCCTGGCCCAAAACGATGCGATGGAGGACCCTGCCAAGCTCGTCGCGAGTGCAACTACCTATCTGCAAAATGCGCTGGGTGCACGCGCCAACGAATTGGGCGGTAGCTTGCGCGTGACGGTTCGGGCACCGGACCCGCGCCAGCGTCTGGCCGCCTGCAGCGCCCTGGAAGCCTATCTACCGACAGGAATGCGCCTGACCGGACGCACGCTCATAGGCGTGCGTTGCCTTGGACCTCTTGCCTGGCAGACATTCCTGCCCGCCGACGTGCATCTCGAGGTGCCGGTGTGGGCGAGCGCGAGGCCGCTCATGGCGGGACACGTGCTGGCCGCCGAGGATCTAACGGTGCGCATGGCTGGTATCACCACCGAAGGTCAGGATTCGCATCTGGTGCCGGCTAACGACACTCGCCTGATTGGCCAGGCACTGGCCCATCCGCTTGGGACCGATGCACTGATTCGGGACGAAGACCTGCGTGACCAGAGCCACCTGAACCCGGGCGATAGTGTCGCTGTGGTGTACTCGGGCGAAGGCTTTAATGTCGCCAGTGAGGGACGCGCCGTAGGCGGGGCCAGTCCCGGCCAGTCGGTACAGGTAAGAATGCAAAGCGGAGTAACTGTCACGGGAACCTTACAGGACAATCGTGTGGTGGAATTGCACATGTAGTCAGGTAGTCAAGGATGGTAAAATCCTCTAAAGTTGTAAGGGCTTGAGCCGATAGGTCTAGGGATACGGTGTTTTGCGTGCTCGGCCGCCTACCTGGCGACGGCGCAGCACCGCATGGAGAAAGCATGAAGATCACTCCTTCGTCGATTACCGACATTGCCAATGGCAACGGTGTCGAGCCCGCGACCAGCGCAACTGGTGGCAGCGCGCCTGCGCGCGTGCAAAACACGCCCGTCGAACCGGTTAATTCGTCGGCCAGCATCGAGATTTCAGCTGCTTCACGGGCCCTGTCGGCCAGCGCCGCCGATACCGGCATCGATACCAAGCGGGTCAGCGACATTCAGCAGGCCATCAGTGACGGCCGCTTCCAGATCAATGCGGGCGTGGTTGCCGACAAACTCATCGCCAGTGTGCATGAGCTTCTGGCCAGGAACTAACTCCCGTACATGAGCACCTCCGGCGATTCCAGCCTGCCCGCAGCCCTTGAGCGCGAACTGGCTTCGCTTGAACACCTGCAGACTCTGTTGGACAAAGAACAGCAGGCATTGCTAGCCTCCGATGAAGTAACCATCACCACCCTGGCGAGCGCCAAGGCCAATACGCTGCAGGAACTGGCGGGCCTGGTCGACAAGCGCATGGGCTTATTGGCGAGCGTAGGGGTTCCGGGTGCTGATCCGGCCGCACTGGCACGGCACGTCCAGGAGTCCAATTCTCCCGAACAGATCGCCTGCCGGCCGCTCTGGAAACGGCTTGCCAGCGGTTGGCGCAAGGCTACCGCCACCAACGCCATGAATGCCCAGATCGTGCAGATGCATCTGGCACGCGCGGCCCGTGCACTCAATGTACTTAGTCAGGCGGCCTGGGCTATCGAGGGCTACGGCGCGGATGGCCGCACCCGCGGCACCTATTTCACTGCCTGATCGATTCGCGCCGCGTTTTTCGCGCGCTCTTCCACGCTCGTCGCAGGACCCCTGAATGCATGGCAAGGGAGAACCAATTGCCTTTGCGTGACGCGCAGATCAAATTCTAGATATTAGATCATAATAGTGTTATAACTATATGATATATATCATATAATTTCTTCTTTCTATTGGCGGGATGGCGACCGCTTTTGCGTCCCCTGGCACCGGGCCTAACGGGGCGCGGCGTCCCGATTCCGGCCTTCCGTGGGTGTCGCAGCTACACCCGACGCGGCGTCCGGCAGCTGCGGATTGGGTTCGGAGATCTCGTCCGGCTTGGCGGCATTTAACTGCTCAAGATTCTCGCGTTTATCGTCCGGTGTCAGGATCATCAGGGTCACTCGGCGGTTGCGCGCCCTGCCCTCTGGCGTATCGTTGGATTCGACCGGATGGAACTCGCCGTAACCGGCTGCAGAGAGGCGCTGTGGCGGCACTCCATGCTCGACAAAAAAGCGCACGACAGAGCCCGCCCGTGCCGTGGACAGTTCCCAGTTGGAGGGAAACTGCGAGGTCGCGATCGGGATGCTGTCGGTATGGCCCTCGACCTGGACGGGGTCGTCGATCGCCGCCAGCACGGCCGCCACGGACTTGATGACTTCGCCCGAGGACGGCTGCAGCTCGGCCTGGCCGGAAGCAAACAGCACTGCCGCATTGATTTCGATGGCAACGCCGCGCGCGCCATTGGTGACCCGCACCTCGCCCTTGCTCACCAGCGGAGCGAGCACCTTGGAGAGGCGATCGGCGATGTTTTTCATATGCTCGACGCGCTTCTGGTCGGGTGCCGCGGGCGCGCTGTCGGCGCGACGCGGAGTGCGCACGGCGGGTACGGTCGTGCCCGGCAATGCGGGAACCGTCAGGCTCGACTGCGGATCACCGCGAAAACGCCCGAATGCCGTCGACAGGGCATTGCTGAGGACCCGGTAGCGCCCCTCGTTGACCGAGGAGATCGCGTACATCACCACAAAAAACGCAAACAGCAAGGTGATGAAGTCGGCGTAGGAGATCAGCCAGCGTTCATGATTGACGTGTTCTTCATCCTCGCTACGGCGCCGCCGACGCGAGTGATGGGCCGTGCTCATGGCTGGTCCAGGTAGCCGTGCAGCCGCGCCGCAATCAGGCGCGGATTCTCGCCGTTGGCGATCCCGACCAGGCCATCCTGGATCATCTCGCAACGGCGCGTCTCGACACGCAGGTTGATCTTGAGCTTGCCCGCGATTGGCAGGAATACGAGATTGGCCAGGCCGACGCCGTAGACCGTCGCGACGAATGCCACGGCAATGCCGCCGCCAAGCTTGGCCGGATCGGCAAGGTTTTCCATCACGTGGATAAGCCCGAGCACGGCGCCAAGGATGCCGATAGTCGGCGCAAAGCCGCCGGCAGCTTCCCAGACGCGCGCCGCCTCCTTCATGCGCTCCTCGCGCGCCCCGAGCTCGACGTCCAGGGCGCCCTGAATGCTGGTCGCATCAAAGCCATCGACCAGCATCTGCATGCCGCTTCGCGAAAAACTGTCTGGCACCTGCTCGATCATAGACTCAAGCGCGAGGATGCCGTCCTTGCGCACCAGACTCGCCCAGCCGGATATCTCGTCGATCAGCCGCACGCCATCGAATCCGCTGAGCACAAAGGCACTCTTGGTCATGCGCAGCGCACGCAGGAAGACCGGCAAGGGACTTTGCACCATGACCGCCCCGAGCGTGCCGCCGCAGACGATCACAAAGGCCGTGAACTGGATGAGCGAGCCCACCCCACCTCCTTCGAGCAGCTGGCCCCCGACAATGCCCAACAGCGCCAGCACAAAGCCAAACAGCGTCGTGTAATCCATGATCGCCGCGCGCGTCCGGTTCGGCCTACCAGTTACGCAGTTGACTGCGGATGCGCGCGATCGCCTGGGTATGTATCTGGCACACGCGGGACTCGGTCACGCCGATAACCTCGGCGATTTCGCGAAAATTGAGTTCCTGCTCGTAATACAGGCCCATGAGCAGTCGATCGCGTTCGGGCAAGCCCTCGATTGCGGCAATGACGCTCGCCCGAAAGCGCTTGTCTTCGAGGCGATCGAGCGGGTTCTCGCGCGAATCGGGCAGATTGTGGTCGAGAAAGGGATCCTCGCCCTCCCCCAGCTCGTCGTAGTGCAACAGCTGGTAGCCCTTCGAGTTTTGCAGCAGCAACTGATATTCCCCAAGGGGAATGCCCATTTCCGCGGCGATCTCACGTTCGTTCGGAGGTCGTTGCAAACGCTGCTGCACACGATGCATGGCGGCTTCTATGTCGCGCAACGCCTTGCGGGTTGCGCGTGGCAGCCAGTCATTCTGGCGCAATTCGTCGAGCATCGCACCGCGAACGCGCTGGGTCGCGTAGGCCTCGAACTGGATCCCCTGCGACTCTTCGAAACGCGAGTACGCCTCCATCAGGCCGATCATGCCGGCCTGCACGAGATCGTCCAGCTGGACGCTGGCAGGAAGTTTGGAAAGCATATAGCGCGCGATGCGCTTGACCATCGGCGCGTATTCGGTAACGGCGCTGCTGCGGTCAAGCGTTCCATCAGCCAGATAAGTGAGTTCGGTGGTGTCACCCGAATGCCGCATGAAGGGTCTCTTTCCTCAGATAGGCCAGGCCGTCGGCGGCATTTCCGACAGGCTCGGCCAGCGTGAGCGGCCGCGGGCGTGCCCAGCCGATGCCGCTGGCGGCCACACCATGGTCGCGCAGTCGGCAAGTGACGCCGAGGAACTCGGCGCAGGCTGCTGCAAGATTCTGGTAGATTTCGCGCGCCTGGTGTGCTGGATGGGCGTCGCTGACGATGATGTCGCAGTCAGTGAGGCCGCTGGCGTTGCGCAGGTTCTTGATTTCCGCATAGGCGCTGGTGATGGCACCACTCTCCCCGGACACAATGACAATCACGCGCGCCTTGCCACCGAAGGCATCCAGCGCACTGCTTCCCGCCAGCGGTCGCGCGTTCACGATCAAGAGTTCGACCGGCCAGCGCCACGCGCTGAACTGGCGCTTGAGCCAGCGGGCGCGCGTCGGATCCAGACCATCGAGTTGCTCGATCCCGCGCCTGGCCGGCAGCACTGCCAGGTTCGTATCCGCGAAGTGTACGACTTCGTCAAGGCGCTTGTCACCCGCGATCACGTGGCCGAGCTCGTAACGCGCGGCGATTCCGAGTGCGCGCGCGGCCTCGCCGGATGTTCCATCAAGTAGAAGTACGGAGATGTCGTCGCGGGCATAGGCGCAGGCCAGACGGGTGGCGATACTTGCCTGCGCGGGATTGCCACCGCAGGTCACAAATACCGCCGGACGCTGACGCAGGAATAGCTGGCGCAGACCGGACGCCTGATCACGGTCAAACATGATGCATCTCCGCTGCGCCCACCTCGCGTGCGGCGCGCGCGATCGCTGCCAGCCACGCCGGCTGATCACCCGGTTGCAGGTCGTAGGCCTTGCTGACGGGTGCCTCGCGCAGCGCACGATGTACCAGAAAAGCAACGTTAGGGTGATGCAGATCCTCGGGAACGCGTTGCCCGTTGGACACGTAGTGCACCTTAAGACGCTGGCGAATCACGACGTCAAGCGCCGGTGCCAGACGGACTGCTTCGTCAATCTTGGTAATGACGCAGCCCCGGAAGTCGCGTGCTGCATAGGCGTTCACCGTATCGTCGAGTGTCTCGCCCTGGACCGTGGCGTTGAGCACCAGCAGGCGCTGCACCCTGGCACTGGCGAGCATTGCCAGTTGATCGGCCACGCGCACATCGCGTTGACCGACGCCAGCGGTATCGATGAGCACCAGACGCTTGTGGCGCAGGTGTTCGATCGCGCTGATCAATGACGACTGGTCCTGGATGGTGTGCACCTGGATGCCAAGAATGCTGCCGTAGATGCGCAACTGATCCTGGGCGCCTACCCGATAGCCGTCGGTGGTAATCAGGGCCAGCTGGTCGACACCGTACTTGACGGCAAAACGTGCGGCAAGTTTGGCCGTCGTCGTCGTCTTGCCAACGCCCGTCGGTCCGACCAGTGCATACACGCCGCCGATGTCGATCAGGTCGTCACGCGGACTGCCGCATTGCAGATTGCGCGCCAGTACCTGCTGGACCCAGTCGCGCGAGCGCTTGGCCGAAAAGTCATCCGGCAGGTGTTCCTGGACATGGCGCGCCAATGCCGGACTAAAGCCGACCGAAATCAGGTCCTGGAGCAGGCGCATGCGCGCCGGTGAGCGGCGCAGGGCGTCGCCCCACGCAAAGTTGGCGAGCTGTTCCTCCATGAACCCGCGCATCGAGCGCAATTCGTTGGCGATTTCGCGGGTCTGGGTATCGCCCTCCCGGGCCCCGGGGAGCGGTGCAATCGTATGATGCGCGGCATGCACCTGGGCTGCGATGGGCGGGCTTGCCGGCCGCGACTTGGCGCGCACGGCGGGTGCGTTCGCCTCGGCGATTGCCCGCGCACGCGTCCGCAGGACCTGAGCCTGGTTGTACCACTCGGGGTCGCCCGCGCCAACCGGCTCAGGCGCCTGCTGCGCAGGCGTCGGCGCGGCCGGGCTGGCGACAACCTGGCGCGGTGCAACGGTGCGCGGCCGCGTGTCAGTCAGCTCCTCGAGTTCGCCTGGTAAGGCCGCCAGGATTTCGACACCCTTGCCCGTCGGACGGTTGGCCAGGATGATGGCATCCGCGCCGAGCGTGTCACGGACTTCGCGCAAGGCGAGGCGGGCGTTGCTACCGACAAAACGTCTGATGTTCATGAGTTGGCTCCTACTAGGGCGTTGACACGTACGGTGCGGCTATCGGGAATTTCACTGACTGCGATGATTCGCAGTTGGGGGAAACTGCGGCGCAAAAAGCGCGACAGAGAATTGCGCAGGCGGTCCGGCACCAGCATCGCGCTGGGTAGTCCCATCGCTTCCTGGCGCTGGACAGCGCGTTTAGTGGCCGCGATCAGGGTCTGGGCGAGCCCCGGCTCGAGCGCCACGGCCTCACCTTGTCCGATCGCCGAGGCCTGCATCAGCACCTTCTCGAGATCCGGTTCAAGCCCGATCATCGAGAGTTGCGGTTCGTTCTGGAACAGCTGCTGCACGATCGAGCGGCCCAGCGCAATGCGCACCAGCGCCGTCAACTCACCCGCATCCTGGGTGCGCACCCCGTGATCAGCCAGGGTCTCGATGATCGTGCGCAGATCGCGGATCGTCACCTGCTCAAACAGCAGGTTCTGCAAGACCTTCTGGACCGTGCCAAGCGGCAGCAGTTTCGGTGTCACCTCTTCGACCAGCTTGGGCGAGCTCTTGGCGAGCAGGTCGAGAAGCTGCTGCACCTCCTGTCGTCCGAGCAGCTCGGCCGCATGGTTTTGCAGGACATGGTTCAGATGGGTCGCGATCACCGTTCCCGCGTCGACCACGGTGTAGCCAAGCGAGACGGCGCTGTCGCGATTGGGCGCCTCGATCCACACCGCTGGCAGACCAAAGGTCGGATCCTTGGTGGCCGTACCCGGCAGTACACCGCTGACCGCCCCGGGATTGATCGCAAGCAGCATGCCGTTGTAGGCCTCGGACTGGGCGACGACGACACCTTTTAAGGTGATCCGGTAGCCATTGGGCCGCAATTCGAGATTGTCGCGAATGTGAACCGAGGGTGGCAAAAAGCCAACCTCCTGGGCAAATTTGCGGCGCAGCGACTTGATGCGCTTTAGGAGCTCGCCGTCCTGGTTCGAATCGACCAGTGGCACCAGGCGATAGCCGACTTCGAGGCCGAGAATGTCGACCGTCTTGACGTCATCCCAGCTCGCCTCGACCTGTACTGGCGCCAGCGCCTGGGCGACCTTGGCGGCATCGTCGGTACCGGGCTTAACTGCCGCTTTAGGGGTGCGTGCGAACGCCAGCCCGCCAGCCCCGGCTGCCAGACACAGGAAGGCGAAGTGCGGCATGCCGGGGATGATCCCAAGAAATGCCAGCACCGAGGCAGTCACGACCAGCGCGTCGCGATTCTGGAAAATCTGGCCGACCAGCTGGCTGCCCACGTTCTGATCACTGCCGACCCGGCTGACGACGACGCCAGCGGCCATCGAAATGATCAGGGCGGGAATCTGCGCGACCAGGCCATCGCCGATGGCCAGCAGTACGTAGTTGCGGGAGGCGTCAGCCAGACTCAGGTCGTGCTGCAACACGCCGACCACGATTCCACCGACGATATTGATGAACAGCACCAGGATGCCCGCGACCGCGTCTCCGCGCACGAATTTGCTGGCGCCATCCATCGAACCGAAGAAATCGGCTTCGTCGGCGATTTCGGCACGCCGCCGACGCGCTTCGTCCTCGCGAATCAGGCCGGCGTTCAGATCGGCGTCGATTGCCATCTGCTTGCCGGGCATGGCGTCAAGGGTAAATCGTGCGCTGACTTCAGCGATGCGTCCGGCGCCCTTGGTGATCACGACGAAGTTGATCACCACCAGAATCGCAAAAACCACGAGACCGACAGCGAGATTGCTGCCAACCAGAAAATGTCCGAAGGCCTCGATCACATGGCCGGCCGCGCCCGGGCCGGTATGGCCGTTGATCAGGACCACGCGCGTCGAAGCCACGTTCAGTGACAGGCGCAATAGCGTCGTCAGGAGCAGCGCCGTCGGAAAAACCGCAAACTCGAGCGGCTTTTTGATGTGCAGGCTGACCAGCAGGACCATCATGGCGAGAGCGATGTTGAAGGTAAAGAACAGATCGAGCAGCAGCGGCGGCAGTGGCAGAATCATCATCGCCAGAATGGCAACGATCAACAGCGGACCCGCCAGATCGGTGAGGTTGCGTGCGGTCAGCCACGGAAATCTGTCGGTCAGGGCACTCACGCGCTAGCTCCCTCAACATAAGGATCAAGTCCATCGGGTACCGGCAAATCCGGTGGCAGGAGCGGAATGGCACCACCGCTCTGGCGGTAACGGCGCAACTGATAGGTGTAGGCCATCACGAGCGCAACGGCCTCATAGAGCGCGACCGGTATTTCGTCGTCAAGCTCGGTGTGACGGTACAGGGCACGCGCGAGCGGCGGCGCCTCGAGAATCGGCACCCGATTCTCGGTCGCCAGTTCGCGAATGCGCAAAGCGAGAATGTCGCGTCCCTTGGCCACGACGCGCGGTGCGCGCATCGACTCCCGATACAGGAGGGCGACCGCGAAGTGGCTCGGATTGACCACCACCACATCGGCCTTGGGAACCTGGGCCATCATGCGCCGCCGGGCAGCCGCGCGCTGCAGGCTGCGGATCCGTGCCTTGAGCCTTGGATCGCCAAGCAGCTCGCGGTTTTCGTCGCGTACTTCCTGACGGGTCATGCGCAGCATGCGCGTCAGGCGCGTCAATTGCAGGGGAACATCAACCAGCGCGACCGCGGCCAGTCCGAGGCACATCCACAACAGACCCGAGGCGAGCAGATGGCCCATCTCGCGCAGCGCCGGACCAAGCGGCATGCGACCCAGGCTGTCCAGTGTGGAGCGGGCATCCCACAGCACCCAGGCACCAATCGCCGAAAGCAGCGTCGCCTTGAGCAGCGCCTTGCCAAGTTCGGTTGCGCCATGCAGGGAAAACATGCGCTTGATGCCAGCGAGCGGGTCGATGCGCCCGTATTGCGGGGCGAATGCCTCGGCAGAAAACACCCAGCCACCCAGTAGCAGCGAGGCGCCGATGGCGCCCAGAGCCAGTGCGATGAACAAAGGGGCCAGTACCAGCAAGGCCTGCCAGGTGAGTTCGCTAAAGCGCAGTCCAAGCGTGCTCGCGCCAAAAAGCTCGCCGCGCGAAAGCGTCAGGCCATGCGCCATGATCAGGCGCATGCCGTCGAGCATGCCTGCGCCCGTGTAGTACAGCACGCCAGCCGCTCCCGCCATCAGGATGAAGGTCGAGAGTTCGCGTGAACGGGCCACCTGCCCGGAGTCGCGCGCCCTCTCAAGGCGCCTCTCGGATGGTGATTCGGTTCGATCTAGATCGCTGTCGTCGGCCATGATGGTGCGGACAATGGGTTGATGCCATTATCTGCGGGCCATCCCGCCGATCAGACCCGGAAAAAGACCAGCTTTCCGGGCCTATTTGGAGCTTGCTTAGGCCATCAGGTGACCTTGAAGCGCTCGATCGTGTGCTGAAGATCGAATGCCAGGCGCGTCAGGTCGTCCGCACCGCGGGTGGCCTCGCTGGCGGCGGCCGATTGCTGGCCGCTGATATTGGTGAGGGTTTGCACCTGTTCGGCCACGCGCTGTGCGACCGAGCCCTGTTCGCGCGCGTCTTCGCCAATCGCCCGAACCCGTTCAGCCGCATCGCGTACCGCGTCGGCCGCGCCGAGCAGATCGTCGACCGCATTCACGGTTTGGCCCTTCTGGACATCGACGCGCCCGGCAAGCTCGTTCATTGCCGATACGGCTGCCTCGGTTTCGCCTAGCAAGCTCTGGAAAACCCGGGCGATCTCGGACGTCGATTCAGCCGTACGCTCGGCCAGATGGCGCACTTCATCGGCAACGACCGCAAAGCCGCGCCCCTGCTCTCCGGCGCGCGCCGATTCGATGGCCGCGTTCAGGGCCAGAAGACTGGTCTGCTCGGCAATTTCGCCGATTCCGCGCAGCATCGAAGCGATGCTCGCGGACCGCTCGGAAAGCGCTGTGACAATGCTGGTACAGTGCGCCACGCTGTCGGCGGTGCGCTCGACTTCGACGACGATGTTCTCCATGGCGCGTGAGCCCGAACTGGAACGTTCGGCAGCGCTGTCGGCGCTCTGGCTGGCCGCGCGCGCCTGCTGTTCAAGGCGCCGCACGGCGCTGGTCAACGAGCCGATCAGACCGGTCATGGTGGCCGCAGCAATCCCCTGTCCTTCGGTGGCGCTCGCCGCCTGATTGGCCGATACGGTAATTCCCGACACGGCGCGTGACATTTCATCGACCGGGCGGCGCAGCTGTTCGATCAGTGCGCGAATCTGCTCGGACACGCGCTGCGCCTCATGCAGCAGACCAGCGAGCTCGTCATCGGGTTTTTCAGTGTTCAGGATTTCCTGGGATGCCTCAGACAACTCGCCGCGGCCCAGGCGCTCGAGTGCGCTCGCGAGCAGTACCAGGCCGCCCAGGCGTGCCTGAACCAGCCCATACACCGCGAGAGAACACAGGGTGGTCCCGACCACACCGAGGAACACGCATAGCCACTGCTCGGCAATGCTTGGCAGGCGCTCGGCGACAAAGTAAAAAATCAGCGCCGCGAGGCTTAGCCACAGGACGTTGACCACGGCGCTGGCGATCGCGGCTTGTGTTGCCACGGACAGTCGTCGGGAATTGACCATTTTGTTTCCTTGCAGAGAAATCAGGCAAATGCCCGGCTAGACGACGATTCCCACGGTGCCAAGCAACTCGGCCATATCCAGTACCAGGACTAGCGCACCCGAGGGCGCCTGGGTGGCCCCCGAAACACCGACGGGCTTGACCGAGTCGAGCGGCTTCATGACGACATCGTCGCGGCTAAGGACGCCATCGACCCCCAGAATCAGGCCGCGTCCGCCAACCATCATGACAATGCCGATGCGTGGCTCGGCGGCATCCGACCAGCCCATCAGCTTAGCCAGCGGCATGAGCGTGAGCACTTCGCCGCGGACCACGAGACTGCTGCGCCCCGATAGCTGCTGCACATTGGCGCCGCGCAGGGAGATAACTTCACGCACGAGACTCAGGGGCAAAGCGAACAGCTGCTGGTCAAGACGCACCGTCAATACCGGCAGAATCGCAAGCGTCAAGGGCACTATGATCGAGATGCGCGTGCCATGACCCGGTTCCGACTCGATCTGGATGCGTCCCGAGAGGCGCTGCACGTTGGTACGAACCACGTCCATGCCGACGCCGCGCCCGGAAACCGAGGAGACTTCCGTCTTCGTCGAGAAACCTGGCAGGAAGATCAATTCGAGACTGGCCGCGTCGTTGAGCTGACCGGCCTGGCCCTGCGACAACAGGCCCTTTTCGACGGCCTTGCGCCGCAGCAGCGCCGGATCGATCCCCCGTCCGTCGTCGCGAATCTCGACGACCACCGTATCGCCCTCCTGACGGGCGGCGAGCGTCACAACTGCCGTGCGCGGCTTGTTGGCCGCGGCGCGCGCCTCGTGATCGTCGACCCCATGGTCGATGGCGTTGCGAATCAGGTGGACCAGCGGGTCATTGAGTTCGTCGAGCAGGGTCTTGTCGAGTTCGGTCTCCCCGCCTTCGATGACCAGCTCGATATCCTTGTCGAGCTTGCGCCCCAGGTCGCGCGCCATGCGCGTGTATTTCTGGAACACCCTTCCGACCTGCTGCATGCGGGCCTTCATGACTGCGTTCTGCAGGTCCGAGACCAGGCCATCGAGATGCTTGGACGCACTGCCAAGGGTCTTGATCAACTCTGCTGTAACCGGCCCTGCCGCCAACTGGCGCTGCAGGTCGACCACACGATTTTTTGACAGCCCGATCTCGCCGGCCAGGTTCAGTATCTGGTCGAAGCGGCCTACATCAATGCGCAACGACTCGCTACCGCTAGCGCCACCGCGCGCGCCGCCACCGGTCGCCGCCTGCTGGTTGCCAGCCGGGAGAGCCTCGTTGCCCGAGGGGGCTGCGGCGGGTTCGTCAACGGGCGTCGCGCCAGCGACCCAACGCGCGCCCGGCGGAGTTTCTCCGCGCGCGTAGTGGTACAGCGCCTGCCAATCCGGCTCCGCGCCGCCGACCGGCGCCGGCACGTTCGCGACGGCCTGCGCGGGGGGCGGGACTGCCGGGCTCGCCGCGACATCGTCGCTCAAGGAGTCGCGCAGGCGTTGCAAGAGCTGCGCTGGCGCGGCTGCGAGTGGACCGTGCGATGCCATATCGCTAAACATGCGCCGAACTTCGGCAGTGGCCGCGAGAATGACATCGACGCGGTTGCGCGTGAGCTTGAGCTGGTTCTTGCGCAGGGCATCGAGCAGGCTCTCGCCAATATGGCACAGATCGACCAGGGCACCGGCCTCAAGAAATCCCGCTCCGCCCTTAATGGTATGAAAGCCGCGAAATACGGCGTTGAGCAGTCCGTCGTTGGTCGGGTCGCGCTCAAGGTCGATCATGCGCAGCTCGACGTCGTCGAGCATCTCGCCGGCTTCGGTCAGGAAGTCGTGCAGCAGGTCGTCAGCCAGTTCGCTCACGGCAATGCCTCAGAATCCGAGCTGGGCGAGAAGATCATCAACCTGCGCCTGGTTGGTGACGATATCGGTACGGCCGTCAGTCTGCACGACCGGCCCCGAGAGAGAGTGTGCGTCCGAACTCAGAGCTTCGCGGGGGTCGGCCTCGATCAGAAATTCCACGAGCTCGCTCTCCAATTCCTGGGCGAGTTTGACCAGACGCTTGATGACCTGGCCCGTGAGGTCGTGAAAATCCTGAGCCATCATGATGTTCAATAGATGCTCTTCAGTGGCGCGCGCATTGGCCGGGGCGGCTTTCAGATAGGCGTGGGTCTCGAGCGCCAGGCCGCGAAAGTTCTCGCCACCCAGGCTACCGGCGAAGACTTCGTCCCATTTGCCACTGAGTGTCGCTGCGCCCTCGCCCAGCGCCTGGGCGAGCGGCTTGGCCGCATCGACCGATTCGAGCACCTTGTCGGCCGCCTTGCCGGTCAGGTCTGCGATATAGCTCAGGCGCGTGCGGGTATCCG
Source organism: Mycobacteriaceae bacterium (assembly GCA_903970145.1). GTDB lineage: Bacteria > Pseudomonadota > Gammaproteobacteria > Burkholderiales > Burkholderiaceae_D > CAJCHO01. The sequence goes on from CAJCHO010000082.1 coordinate 18,978, forward strand.
CCGAAGCGTCGACCACCTTCTCCATGGTTTTGTCGTAACCCAGTTCCTGCAGGGCCGTGTGCAGATTGCGCGTGAGCCGTCCGACGCGATCGAACACTTCCTCCTCATGGGTACTGGGTTCGGGACGATGCACGATTTCGCGCGCCGGTGACACCGGCGGGCTGGGCTCGGCGATGGTGGCCGCGCGCTCGCTGGCCACCTGGTCAAATAGTGCTTCGAGATCCTCCGAGTCGCCGCTCATGCTGGTGCCTTTTTCATCTTCTCGATGATCTTGAGCAGTTTTTCCTCGAGAGTGGCTCGGG
>CAJCHO010000083.1 GCA_903970145.1 Mycobacteriaceae bacterium
TCCCGAACTCGACGCGCGCCCGAGCCTATAGCGCGCCGCCGGCGAGATGTGCCTTGAGGCTCTCGAGGATGGGGTCGCAGTGCGCCTCGAGTTTGGCATCGAGGAGCTCATCGGCCCGTGTCTTGCCGAGGTTGATAGCCATCACCGGCTTGCCGCATGCTCGGGCGTGGGCGACAAAGCGGAATCCGGAGTAGACCATCAGCGATGAACCGATAACGAGGAGTCCGTTGCCTGCTTCAATCGCGGCCATTGCCCGTGCCACGCGTTCGCGCGGCACGCTGTCCCCGAAAAAAACCACGTCGGGCTTGAGAACGCCGCCGCAATCCTGACATCCCGGGACCTGGAAGCCGGCGCTGGTTTCTTCGGCGAGCCGGGCGTCGCCGTCAGGAGCTGGCTCACTTGGCGTGCGGGCAAATTCGCGATTGGCACTCGCTAACCACTGCTGCACCAGCCTGCGCTCGAAGGTTTGCGCGCAATCGAGGCAGACTACGCGCGCGAGTCCACCGTGCAGTTCCAGGACTCGGGAACTGCCGCCCTTCTGATGCAGGCCGTCGACGTTCTGGGTGATCGTGAGAGCAAGGTAATCGCCTTGTTCCAGCTGCGCGAGGGCGCGATGCGCGGCCGATGGCTGTGCGAGGGCGATCACCGGCCAGCCGACGAAGCTGCGCGCCCAGTAGCGCCGACGTCGGTCGGGCTCGCGCACGAACTCGCGATGGTCAATCGGCTTGGCGCCCTTCCACCTTCCGTGCACATCGCGATAGTCCGGGATGCCGCAGGCGGTACTCAAGCCCGCTCCGCTCAAGACAACCACGGAGCGCTTTTTGAGGAGCTCGGCAATCTGTTGGGCAGCAGCTGCGCCATCGATTGCCGGCTCGCGTGTTGCAGGGGCAAGCATGTCGGGCTATCCGATCGTGCTCACAGGCCCTTGTTGGGATTGATGAGGGCCTTCTCGCCGGTGGCGCGTTTGCCGTAGGCAGCAAGGGCGTCCAATTGCAGAGCTTGCGAGAGAGAGATCTCCTGCGCGTAGTGGCTTGCAAAGGTGGTGGTCAGGCCAGCGGCGATTCGCTCCTTAAGTGCCTGCGTCGCGGCCGGGCCGATCTTCTGGGTGAAGGGAAAGACCAGCCAGCCGCCGATTCCCCAAGCCATGCCGAAACTGCGCGTCAGCGTAGTGGGCGCCAGATCCAGGCCGCCGTAGATATAGACCTGTTTATGGGTGTTTGAGCCGTAGCGGCTGTATTCCTTGGCCGAGCGATTGATCGCCTGCTCCATGCAATTCAGAATTTGCCCAACCAGCGTGCCGCCGCCAATCGCATCAAAGGCAATGGTCGCGCCGGTCTCGGCGAGCGCGTCGGTCAGTTGTGCGACGAATTCCGGCGCACTGGCGTTGCAGACATACTTGGCGCCGATGCCACGCAGTAGAGCGGCCTGTTCCTCTTTGCGCACGATGTTGACAAGCTTGATCTCGTCCTCGATACAGACCCGATTGAGCATCTGTCCGAGATTGGAAGCCGCCGCGGTGTGCACCAGCGCACTGTGGCCTTCGCGGCGCATGGTTTCGACCATGCCGAGGGCAGTGAGCGGGTTAACGAATGCCGAGGCACCCTGTGCCGGCGTCGTGCCGGCCGGAAGCGCCATGCACTGCTCGGCGGCGACACAACGATGCTGGGAATACATGGCGCCACCGAGGACCGCAACCGTCTTGCCGAGCAGCGCCTGGGCAGGGGCGGAGGAGCCCGCCGCGATCACGACACCCGCTCCCTCGTTGCCAACCGGCATGGATATATCCAGCCGTGCGGCCATCGACTTCATGGCTTTGTCGGGAACCTTGGCCGAGACCACTGGACGCGCCGCGCTGCCGCTGCTGGTGGCAGTGCTCATGTCCGCGGCGCCGAACAATAGGCCGATATCCGAAGGGTTGATGGGCGCGGCGAGCAGGCGCACCAGCACTTCGTGGGGCGCGGGTTCTGGCACGGCAATGCTGACCAGGGAGAGTTCGAGCTCGCCACTACTCTTGATGAGCGAGCGCAGCTGCAGAGATTCTTTCGGGATGTCGGTAGTCATGCGCGGATCCTTGTGCAATGAATGCCGCGGGTGCGGCGCGGCGTTGCCGGTCCAACCGGGAGCGGCAAGCTTAGCAGGAGCGCGAGAATCCGGTGCGCGGGCGCATTGGCCCGCGCTTGGCTGCCTAGAAACTCAGGCGCGCCCCGATGGTGACGCTGGTCGTCGAAGTGTTGATAAAGCCGCTTGCCAGACCATCGGATACCCCGGACTTCATGACGCCACCGTAGAGATCGAGGTACTTGCCGGGCTTGTACTCGGCCACCAGCGAAATGGCGTTCTCGGTGCCGCTGCAACTCGAAGCGGCACTGGTTGAACACCCCGTCGTCTTGCCGCTCGCATAGCTGTTCTGGTCGTAGTGGTAGAAGGCGCCGGTGAGTATGACCTGCGGTGTCAGGGAGTACTTCAGTCCGGTCCAGGAGACCTGCAGCACTTTGTCATTGACGTAGTTGCCGGCGCTGACCGAACCGATGTAGTAGCCGCCGATGGTAGTCGCGCCGACCGCAGTGTAGGACTGCGGTGAATCCGGATTGGAATAGACGATTCGCTCGTAGCCGGCGAAGGCCTTGAGTCCGCCAGCATCGTAGCTGGCCATGAGTGCGGAGCTTTCGTTATCCGAGATGGTGGCCTTGAGCGAACTAGTGATCGACAGTCCCGCCGCGGTGAGGGCTGCGAGCTGGCTCGTGGTCGGTGAATAGATTCCAAGCGAGATGGCGTCCTTCTTATTGACATAGGTCGCCTCCAGCGAGAGACGCTCGTAGCTGCCGCCGACGTTGAATTCGTAGGCCGCACCGCCGATCTGTTCACCGGCATCCTGATATTGCGCGCCGACGTGAAAGGGGCCGATCTGATAGAAGTACTTTAGGGAGTTATTGAGGCGGTTGTACTCCGAGTCACCGGCGCCGGCCGCGACTGCCGAAAAGCCGATCAGCGAAAAGGCATAGGAGCCACCCTGGGGGTCGTAGGCGACGACGTTGTCGTAGAGCAGCGCATTCTGACGACCGACAGTCAGGCTTCCGTAGCTTGCTGTCTTGATCCCGGCGAAGGCCGCCGCACTGAAGAACTGGCCGGCCTGGCTGGAGTCGCCGTTGGCGGTCTGCGATGCCGCCGGGACCCGGTTGTTCTGCACCAGCGACTGGGGTCCATTGGCGATCTCGCCGCTGAGTGGGCTAAAGCGGGTCTCGACCGTGAATATCCCCCAGAGGTCTTCGACTATGGGTTCCGTGCCGGTCAGGCCGATGCGCGAGGGGCTCAGTCCATTGGGCGCCAGCGAAGTGATCGATTTGTTGCTGTTTGACGAGATGCCGTATTCGAGACCCTGGGCGTAGTAAGCACTCAGGGGTGCTCCATGGCTCTGATAGGCGATGCCGGCATCGAGAATCCCGTAGAGGGTGACACCGTAGGCGGTGAGGCCGGCGTCGCCGGGATCGGCCCAGGCGTGGTTCATGCAGATGCTAAGTGTGACCAGTGAGGCAATGACTGACGAATGACGCTTCATATGTCTTGTAGGTGTAGGAGGAGGGGCTCGATTCGTGGGCGCAATACTGCCGCCCAGCCAGGCGCCAAGCGCATGGCCCGGCAAAGTTAGCCGGCCCGATCAGGAGCCGGAACGAATGGATATCGATATCGCTATGCGATAAGCGCATAACTAGCCGGGTTTGGCGCCCCCGGGCAGTCGGTCGGGCGCGCTAGTGCAAGCCCAGAGCGATCGCGAGCAGACCCGCGGCGAAGCCGACGATCACAACACCCCCAGCGACCACGACCAGAGTGCGAGCCGTGAAGGATCTGCCGAGCATCGCGACCGAGGGCAGACTGATCGGAGGCAGGGTCATCAGCAATGCGCCCGCCGGTCCGGCCGACATCCCGAGGACCAGCATCGCCTGGATGATCGGTACCTCGCCGGCCGTCGGAATGACAAATAGCGCGCCGGCGCAGGCGAAGGCGAGGATCCACAGCAGGCTGTTGTCGATCACCGGACCGATCTGCGGAAACAGCCAGGCGCGCGCGAAGCCGAGCAGCAGCACGAGCACTAGATACTCGGGCAACAGGCGCAGCGACATCCGGGCGAGGATGGCAAGCCACCGCGAAAACGGGCCGCGCGATTCCTGAGCGTCTGCCTCGACCTCGCGCGGCACCTCCTGCCCTATCCCGGCCAAAGGCATCGCGCGGGACGTCTCGAGTCGGTTCACGAGATAGCCGAGCCCCATCACCATCAGAAGCCCCAGCGAGACTCGCAGCGCGGCCCAGTCCCAGCCGAGCACAAAGCCGATGAAAACCAGAGTCGCCGGATTCAGGACCGAATTTCCGAGCCAGAAACTGAGTGCCGCACCAGGCGAGGCACGGCAGCGCCGCAGACCGGCGACGACCGGCGCCGCGCAACAGGTACACATCATTCCCGGCAGCGACAGCAGAGCCCCTGCCGCCACGCTCGTCATGCCGTTGCTGCCCAGGAGCCTTGCTATCCAGCGCTGCGGCAAGAGGGCCTGGACACCCGAACCGAGCAAGAGCCCGAGGACCATTGCCTTCCAGATCGCCTTGCCATACGCGAGTGCATAGTCGATTGCCGCAGCCAGGGAAGGCTCGGGCGCCTGTGCGGCGCTACCCATCAGGATCGAGTTGCCGATCGAGTGATGAGCCGCCGCACTGAAGGCGCGCTCGTAGTAGGGAAACCATTTGACGTAAAAAAGGCCGCCCAGAGCGATGAGTGCGAAGACGATGATCCCGGCGAGCGGGGGTGTCAAAGTGCGAGGTGCAAGGGTATTTTCCATGGAAGCCGAAGCGCGACGAGTGAGGCGCGCCGCGGACGACGGGCACGCATCGGTCCATGATATCGGATTGCCCTGGGGCAGTTGACCTGGGTGCATACTGTTGGCCATTTCTACGCGGGGAGTACGCCGGAGTCGACCCGGCGCGCTGCACGAGACCAGGGGGTGAGCATGCATTCGATCAGCCGGCTGGTGACGATCGCCGCCTTGGGGGTGTTCACCGCTGCACAGGCGGCACCCCTGGCAAGTCTGGATGAAGCGACCTTGCGGCGCATTGATGGGCTCGTCGATGCATCCTTGAAGAGCGGCGCGGTACCGAGTGCGTCGATCGCGGTCGTCCTGGACGGCAGAATCGTGCTGCGCAAGGCCTACGGCAAGGCGGCCATTGAGCCTGCGCGCATAGCCAGTCCCGGGATGCGCTACGCGATCGGATCTAACAGCAAGGAGTTTCTCGCGGCGGCCCTACTGATGCTCGAGAGCGAAGGGCGCCTTGGTCTGGACGACAAGGTCTCGCAGTATCTGCCTGGCCTCGGAGCAGTGGGCGCGGCCAGCATTCGCCAGCTGCTCAACCACACGGCCGGGGTGCGCGACTACTGGCCCCAGGACTATGTGTTTGCCGACATGCGCTCGCCGACGACCTCCTCAGCCATCGCGGCGCGCTGGGCGCAAAAGCCGCTCGATTTCGCGCCGGGAGAACGCTGGCAATACAGCAACACCGGCTATGTGCTGGCCGGCATGATCCTTGAGAAAGTGGCCGGCGAGCCTCTCTTCCGCTTTCTTGATCGCAGGATTTTCCAGCCGCTTGGGATGCATTCTGCTGTCGATTTTGACCGGGCGGGACCCGCCGCAGGGGACGCGGCTGGATACACGAGCTATGCGCTCGGGCCGCTCGAGCCTGCTCCGACAACGGGCCCGGGTTGGCTTTTTGCCGCAGCTGAGTTGGCCATGAATGCTGAAGACCTTGCCAGGTGGGACATCTCGATCATCGATCAAAGCCTGCTCAGTGCGGGCGCCTACCGCGCGCTGGAACGCGAAACGCTTCTAAACGAAGGTGCCGGCACGCGCTATGCCCTGGGCCTTGAGGTCAGATTGAAAAACGGTCATCGCATGCTCGCCCACGGCGGCGAAGTATCCGGTTTCGTATCCAGGAACGTGATCTATCCGGACAGTCGCCTCGCGGTAGTGGTACTCACCAACTCCGATGCTGCCGACGCCGCGGAGAGTATCGCGGACAAGCTTGGAGACCTGCTGATCGCAAGCGAAGACGCCGATGATGCGAAGCGGGCGCTCGCGGAGGACATCTTCAAGGACCTCCAGGAAGGCCGGATTCAGCGCGCCTTATTCAGCGAGAACGGCAATGCCTATTTCACCGATGCCGCGCTAAAGAACGCGCAGCAGGCACTGCACACGATGGGCGAGCTGCAATCGTTCGAACTGCTTCAGACCGGCATTCGCGGCGGCATGGATTACCGCGTTTACGAGCTCAAACTCGCCCGGGGCGCCCTGACCCTTGTGACCAGGACCTGGCTAGGCGGAAGCATCGAGCAGTACCTCTTGATTCCCGAGTGATGCGTTTGCAAGCCGTGCATGCGAGCGCGCGGCTCTCAAACCGGCCAGTCGTAGTCGATGGTCAGCGGAGCATGGTCCGAAAAACGCTCCTTGAGGTAGATCGACGCCTTGCGGGCCTTCGCGGCAATGCCGGGGGTGCCGAGGTGATAGTCGATGCGCCAGCCAACATTGTTGTCCCAGGCGCGGCCGCGGCTGCTCCACCAGGTGTATTGCTCCGGTCGCTGGTCGAGGGTGCGAAAGATGTCGATAAATCCAATCTCGCCAAACAGCATGTCCAGCCAGGCGCGCTCCTCGGGCAGAAAGCCTGAATTCTTCTGGTTGGAGCGCCAGTTCTTGAGATCGATCTCGCGGTGCGCGATGTTGATGTCCCCACAGATCAGAAACTCCCGCCCGGTCCGGCGATTTTCCTCGACCAGCGAAATCAGATGGGGTGTGAACTCCCTGAGAAAACGCCACTTGGCGTCCTGGCGTTCGGGTGAGCTCGATCCCGAGGGCAGATACAGACTGATGATCGAGAGCGCCTGATCGGCGTTATCAAGGTCGATGCGCGTATAGCGGCCTTCCGCGTCGAATTCGATCGACCCGAAACCGCTGCTGATCGACGATGGTTGCATACGACAGTAGATTCCGGTCCCGCTGTAACCCTTTTTCTGGGCGAAATGAAACGAGCCGCGGTGGCTGGCCGACGCGGTGTGCTCGGGTGAGAGATCTGCCTCTTGCGCCTTGAGTTCCTGGACACACAGAACGTCGCAATCATGCTTGGCGAGCCACTCGAAGACCCCCTTGCGGGCAGCCGAGCGCACACCATTGAGATTCAGGGAAGTCACCCGCAAACCAGCTTGCGGACGTCGTTTTGAGGCTGGTGGGCGATTGGTCATTTTGACTTAGAGGCTAGAATTGGCAGAATCTTCCGGGCAGCGGGCGCCTTGCGCGTCGCGCAGCCCGGGATGGGTGGCTACAGGAGAAGCCGGTTTGGGATCGCTACGCGAACAATTCATTGATTTCGTCGTCGAAGCTGGCGTGCTCCTGTTTGGCGAGTTCACCACCAAGGCCGGCCGCAAATCACCCTATTTCTTCAACGCCGGATTGTTCAATGGCGGACGCACCTTAGGGCAAGTTGGACGATTTTATGCGAAAACCCTGGTCGCTGCGGAACGCGAGCGCAGTCTGCGCTACGACCTCTTGTTCGGGCCCGCCTACAAGGGAATTACCCTGGCTTCGGCAACCGCCGTTGCACTCTCGCAACTCGATGCCGCCGACGGAGGGCGCGACTTACCCTTTTCCTTTAATCGCAAGGAAGCCAAGGATCACGGCGAGGGCGGAAATATCGTCGGTGCCAAACTCGCCGGCGACATCGTGATCGTCGATGACGTTATCTCGGCGGGGACCTCGGTACGAGAGTCGGTGGACCTGATTCGGGCTGCCGGAGCCAATCCGGTTGCCGTGCTGATTGCCCTGGATCGCCAGGAGCGCGGTGGCGATGCCGTACACATGACCGAGCGTTCGGCGGCCCAGGAAGTACAGGCAAGCTACGGCATCCCAGTCTTGTCGATCGTCAATCTAGATGACATCATGCGCTATCTCGAAGGCAAACGCAGTCCCGCACTGAGCGCGCACGCCCCGGCGGTCGCAGCCTATCGCGAGCGTTACGGAGTCGTGCAACGATGAAACCGGCTGGGCTGTTCCTGATGCTGAGCGCGTGGCTGGCCGCAGCGACGGTCCACGCCCAGACTTCGGATCAGAATGCGCACATTTTCACCTGCCGCGACCCGCAGGGCCACACCCTGACCGGCGATCACCCGCCGCCCGAGTGCGCCAATAGTGCGATTCAGGAGCGCACCCGCAGTGGTCTTTTGGTGCGCGAGCTGCCCGCCCCCCTGACCCCTGAGCAGCAACGCCAGAAAGACATCGACGATCGAAAAAAGCATGAGGCCGAGATACAGGCGCTCGAGCAGACGCGCAAGGATCGGGCACTTCTGACCACCTACTCGAACGAAGAGGATCTCGAGGCGGCGCGCGAACGGGCACTGTCCGACTATGTCGAGGCCCTGCGCCTGGCAAACATCAACATGAACGCCCTGCAGCTCGAGCGGGACGCCAATAATCACGATGCAGCAGCCTATAAGGGCAAGGCGCTACCGCCCGAGGTGCAGCATCGCATCGACGTCAATGAGGCGGCCATCACCGCCGAGACGCACTCGATTGCGGAACGCAAGGGCGCCATGGATCGCATCAACGCACGCTTTGATGCCGATCTGGAGCGCTTTCGCTACCTGATGCGTCAGGCGACGGCGCAGCATTAGCCGGCGAGCTTTTTGCGCAGCAGATCGTTGAGCTGCTGCGGATTGGCCTTGCCCTGGGTGGCTTTCATCGCCTGCCCGACGAAAAATCCAAATAGCTTGTCCTTGCCGGCGCGATAATCGGCCAGCTGCGCCGGATTGGCGGCAAGTATCGCGTCGATGACAGGCTCGATGGCGGCACTGTCCGATATCTGACGCAGGCCACGCGCCTCGATTACGCGATCCGCGGCGTCGTCGCCGCTCTCGGGCTGTTCCCAGAGGCCTTGGAAGATCTCTTTGGCGATTTTGCCGCTGACGGTGCCGTCAATGACGCGCGTGAGGAGCACGGCCAGCTGGGCCGCACTCACGGGCGCTGCACCGATCTCGATGTCGTCGCGGCGCAATTGTGCCGCGACTTCTCCCATGAGCCAGTTGGCGGCCAGTTTGGCATGCTCGACACCGAGGCGCCGGATCACCGCTTCGAAGTAATCGGCCGTCGCCTTCGAGGCAGTCAGCACGCTGGCATCGTATTCGGGCAGCCCGAACTGACTGACAAAGCGCTCGCGCATGGCCGACGGCAATTCCGGCATGCTGGCCCGGACCCGGGTAATCCATTGCTCAGAGATGGCCAGCGGGGGCAGGTCGGGATCTGGGAAGTAGCGATAATCGTTCGCATCTTCCTTGCTGCGCATCGAGCGGGTTTCATCGCGATCGGGGTCATAGAGGCGGGTCTGCTGTATCACCTTGCCGCCATCCTCGATGAGTTCTATCTGGCGCCGGACTTCGTAGTCGATCGCCTGCTGCATGAAGCGAAATGAGTTCAGGTTCTTGATCTCGCAGCGCGTACCGAATTCAGCCTGGCCAAGCGGTCGCACCGAGACATTGGTGTCGCAGCGAAACGATCCCTCCTGCATATTGCCATCGCAGATGCCGAGCCAGACGACGAGCGCGTGCAGGGTGCGCGCATAGGCCACCGCTTCGGCCGAGGATCGCATGTCCGGTTCCGAGACGATCTCGAGCAGGGGCGTGCCGGCACGGTTCAGGTCGATCCCGCTCATTCCGGCAAAGTCCTCGTGCAGCGACTTGCCGGCGTCTTCCTCGAGATGCGCGCGGGTAAGTCGAACCGTGCGTGCCAGGGGCTTACCCTCATGTTCGACGAAAAAGGACAGGCTGCCACCCGCAACGACGGGCAGTTCGTACTGGCTGATCTGGTAGCCCTTGGGGAGGTCCGGATAGAAATAGTTCTTGCGAGCAAACTGCGATACCGGGGCTATGGTGGCCCCTACCGCGAGCCCAAAGCAGATGGCGCGCTCGACGGCGCCCCGATTGAGCACCGGCAGAGTGCCCGGCAAAGCGAGATCAACCGGACTCGTCTGGACATTGGGCGCCGCCCCGAAGCGGGTTGCCGCGCCACTGAAGATCTTAGAGACGGTCGAGAGCTGGGCGTGCGTCTCAAGGCCGATCACGACTTCCCACTGCATGTCAGCTTTCCTCTGGTTCGTCTGGCTTGGCGCGCGCGTTCACTTCAGATCCCATCGGGCAGGCGCTGGTGCCAGTCGGTGACGCGCTGGAATTGATGTGCGACACCAAGCAGTCTTGCCTCGCTGAAATAATCGCCGATGATCTGCAGGCCGACCGGGCGCCCCTGTGCGCCAAAGCCGCAAGGCACCGAGAGACCCGGCAGCCCGGCCAGACTCACCGAAAGGGTAAAGATGTCGGCCAGATAATTGGCCACCGGATCGTCGCTGTTGGCGCCGATGTCCCAGGCGACGCTCGGTGCCACCGGTGCCAGGATGACATCGCAATCGGCGAATGCCGAACGAAAATCGTTGGCGATCATGCGGCGAATCTTTTGCGCCTGCAGATAGTAGGCGTCGTAGTAACCGTGCGAGAGCACGTAGGTTCCAACCAGAATGCGCCGCTTGACCTCCCAGCCAAAGCCTTCGGCGCGTGTGCGCTGGTACATCTGCGCAAGGTCGCCGTACTGGGCTGCACGGTGTCCATAGCGCACTCCGTCAAAGCGCGCCAGATTGGATGAGGCTTCGGCGGGGGCGATAACGTAGTAGGCCGGGATCGACAACTCGGTGTGCGGCAGATCGATGTCGACCACCCGTGCACCTTGGCTCTTGAACTCGCCGATCGCCGCCTCGACCGCGGCACTCACGTCGGATGCGACGCCGGGTCCGAAATACTGGCGCGGCAGGCCAACGCGCAGCCCGGCCAAGGGCTCATCAAGCAGGCGCGTGAAATCCTCGCTGTCGCGCTCCACCGAGGTCGAATCGCGCTCGTCAAAACCAGCCATGTGGTTGAGCAAGAGCGCGCAGTCCTGGGCGGTCTGGGCGAGCGGCCCGCCCTGGTCGAGGCTCGAGGCAAAGGCGATCATCCCCCAGCGCGAGACGCGTCCATAGGTTGGCTTGACCCCGGTCACACCACACATGGCCGCTGGCTGGCGAATCGAGCCGCCGGTGTCCGTGCCGGTCGCCGCCGGGATCAGTCGCGCCGCGACTGCTGCAGCCGAGCCACCCGAGGTTCCCCCTGGAATGGCCTTGCGGTCCCAGGGATTGCGCACCGGGCCAAAGGCCGAGTTCTCGTTGGATGAGCCCATCGCAAATTCGTCGCAGTTGGCCTTGCCGATGGTGACCATCCCTGCGCCCGCCGGACCTAAGCCCAGACGCTCCACGACCGTGGCATCGAAGGGACTGACGTAGTTCTCCAGCATGCGCGAGCCGGCGGTCGAACGAAACTCGCGCGTCGCAAAAATATCCTTGTGGGCCAGCGGGATACCGGCAAGCGGGCCGGCCGTGCCTTGCGCACGCAAATCATCGGCGCGCCGCGCCTGCGCCAGCGAGACTTCTTCATCGACGCTGATGAAGGCGTTCAGTTCGCCGTGTGCGGCAATGCGCGCAAGATAGAGCGAGGTCAGCTCGACGCTCGAGATCTTGCGCTTTGCGAGCAGAGCGGCCAGCTCGGAAACGGTCGCCTTATGCATGATTTGCGCGCGGGTTCGCGACGACCGTGCGGGGCGGCCGGCTCATTCGATCACCCGCGGCACGAGATACAGGCCGTCTTCGATGGCCGGCGCACTGCGCTGGTAGGCCTCGCGCTGATCGTGTTCGCTGACCGTGTCCTCGCGCATGCGCAGGTTCACCGGCGCGACGGCCGCAAGCGGTGTCGACAGCGGTTCGATGGCACGCGTATCGATTGCGCGCATCTTCTCGATGAGCACGAAAATGCTGTTGAGCTGGGCCAGCGTGGCAAGGGCCTCGTCGGCGTCTAGATCGATGCGCGCCAGCTGCGCGATACGCTGGACGTCCTGCAGTGAGAGCGACATGGCGAAATCTGGATTGGAAAGGCAGGATGTTGCGCTGCGGATGCCCAGCGACCGTACCGGGCCGACCAGCGTCGGTCGGGGCTTGCGCAATTCAACTGAACCCGCGCGGTCTTCCGGGCTAAATACTGGAGATTATAAGGTATCATCGCCGTTTTAAGCGGCGTCTCGAACCATGGCCTGCGCTGATGTGCGGCGGGTTTCGGGACAGTATGTTCATACTGCGCGCAGTCCATTGATGTACTGCAGTGCGGCACGCAGGAATCGTAATGTTTGGATTTTTACGCAGTTACCTCTCCAACGACTTGGCTATCGATCTGGGGACCGCAAATACCCTGATCTATGTGCGCGGCAAGGGCATCGTTCTCGATGAGCCATCGGTCGTAGCCATCCGCCAGGAAGGTGGGCCCAACGGCAAGAAGACCATCCAGGCCGTGGGGCGCGAAGCCAAGGCGATGCTGGGTAAGGTGCCCGGCAATATCGAGGCCATCCGGCCCATGAAGGATGGCGTCATTGCCGACTTCACGGTTACCGAGCAGATGCTCAAGCAGTTCATCAAGATGGTCCACGAGTCGCGGCTGTTTTCGCCGTCACCGCGCATCATCATCTGCGTGCCTTGCGGGTCCACCCAGGTCGAGCGTCGCGCTATCCGCGAGTCGGCTCTGGGCGCGGGCGCGTCCCAGGTTTACCTGATCGAGGAGCCGATGGCCGCTGCGATCGGCTCGGGTCTGCCGGTTGCCGAGGCCACCGGTTCGATGGTGGTGGACATCGGTGGCGGCACGACCGAAGTCGGCGTCATCTCCCTTGGCGGCATGGTCTATAAGGGCAGCGTGCGCGTCGGGGGCGACAAGTTCGACGAGGCGATCATCAATTACATCCGGCGCAACTACGGCATGCTGATTGGCGAGCCGACCGCCGAGGCGATCAAGAAGGAGATCGGATCTGCCTTCCCGGGGTCCGAGGTGCGCGAGATGGAAGTCAAGGGTCGCAATCTTTCCGAAGGCGTACCGCGTTCGTTCACGATTTCCTCCAACGAGATTCTTGAAGCACTGACTGACCCGCTGAACAATATCGTTTCCGCAGTCAAGAGTGCGCTCGAGCAAACCCCTCCCGAACTGGGTGCCGACATTGCCGAGAAGGGCATGATGCTCACCGGCGGTGGCGCGCTGTTGCGCGACCTGGACCGGCTTTTGCGCGAGGAAACCGGCTTGCCGGTGATCGTCGCCGAAGATCCGCTGACCTGCGTGGTACGCGGATCGGGCATGGCTCTCGAGCGCGTCGACAAACTGGGCAGCATCTTTACGTCGGAGTAAAGTGGCGTGTATGGGCGTTGGCCGGCTCGTCCCGAGCAGCTAACACTGTGGCGGTCTTGTGTCGCCGTGGCGCGCGTGATGCACCCAAGCCTGCATGGAATATAATCCGCCGCCCTTTTTCAAACAGGGCCCTTCAGCCCGCGCCCGGCTGCTGTTCTTTTCGGTTTTATCGCTCACCCTCCTCGTCGCCGATGCGCGCTTTAATGCGCTTGGCCCGATTCGCAAGGGCATGGCGATTGTTCTCTATCCGCTGCAACGCGTGGTGCTGGTCCCCGGCGATGCTCTTAATGCGCTCAGCACGCGCTTTGCCGCCCAGCAACGCCTGCAGGCCGACAACGAACAGCTGGCCGCGCGCGTGACGACCCTCTCCGAACGTTCTCTCGTGGCTGACAGTCTGCGCGACGAGAACGAGCAGTTGCGGCGCCTGCTCGGGCTGCGCGAGCGGCTGCCCTATAAATCCATCACTGCCGAGATACTCTACGATGCGCGCGACCCCGCTTCGCGCAAGATCGTACTGGATCGAGGTAGCAGCGATGGCATTCAGGCCGGTGCGCCTGTCGTCGACGATGCCGGTGTCGTCGGCCAGGCGACGCGGGTATTTCCCTTCATGACCGAGGTAACTCTGTTGACGGACCGCAACCAGGCGATTCCAGTGCGCGACCAGCGATCGGGCCTGCGTGCGGTCGCCTACGGAGGAACCCAGGCGGGCTTGCTCAATCTGCGTTTCATGGCCGCCAATGCCGATGTCCGTCCCGGTGACGTGCTCCTGAGCTCGGGCATCGATGGCGTCTATCCCGCCGGACTGCCGGTGGCGCGCGTGCAGTCGGTCGAGAGCAGCAACGGCGTATCGTTTGCGCAGATCCTGTGCACTCCGATTGGCGGAGTCGACCGGAACCGGCACTTGCTGG